>JAIUNA010000016.1 GCA_022565265.1 Roseinatronobacter sp.
CAGCAGCGCAAAATCTGTTTCTGTTTTTCGGATAAGTTCACCTAGTTTGATATCAGTCGCGGGAATTGCCAGCGTAAAGCCACCGCCATGCCCGCGCTCGGACGCCAGATAGCCCTCGCGGGCCAGATATAGCACAACCTTTTTCAAATGGGCCTGCGAGATACCGTAAGTCTCTGCCGCATCGCGGATGGTAATATTCCGCCCCGGCGCGCTTGCTGCAAGAAGCAACATTCGCAAGCCGTAATCAGAGAATTTGGAAAGTCGCTTTTTTGCCCCGCGAAACCGTCTTGTTCCATGGTGAAGCATTGTTTCCCGCGCGTCCAGAGCACTTATGAGACTACGCCGCCGAAAAACCGCGTATCCGCGCCGCCACGGGCTGGGATAGAGCATGTCGCGCAAACCTGGGAACCGGTTTTGCGCAAAAAGACATGCGACCATTCAAGGCTAGAATGGGTCGCGTGAATGCGAATGAACGCGACACACTCTAGAATCGCGATTTGCGCCCGGCACGCGGCACAGATGTACGCACAAAGCGATATTGCGCCTCTGCATGCGGGGGTTGGCCCTGACAGCGCGCCCAATGGGTGCGCCCCCCCATGCGCAGCCAAACCGGCAAGCACAGCACCACCCCGGCGATAAACCCGCCCGCATGCGCCCAATAGGCCACCCCGCCCATATCCGCAGGCATGCTCAGGCCACCAAGGATCTGGAACACAAACCAACTGCCCAGAACCAGCCAAGCGGGAACCGGGATAACGCGAAAAATCACGATCAAAAACAGAAACATATCCACACGCGCGCGGGGGTAGAACAGAAAATACCCCCCCAGAACCCCCGCAATCGCCCCCGATGCCCCCACCATCGGGATCATCGAATTCGGCTCTGTCGCATATTGCAGCCCGGCTGCGGCCAGCCCGCACAGCAGATAAAAGGCCAGAAACTTCCAATGCCCCCAGACATCTTCCAGATTATCCCCAAAAATATACAGAAACAGCATATTGGCCCCCAGATGCAACACATCCCCATGCAGGAATTGATGCGAAATCAGGGTCAGATAGCCTTCGCCATATGTCAGCCGTGCAGGCAACATGCCCCAATCGCGGAAAAACCGCGTCAGCGCAAATTCATCCTGAAACAGCGGGGCATAAAGTGCGAAAACCACAACATTCGCCACCAGCAGCCCATAGGTGACATAGGGGCGCGTGCTGGAGGGGTTGTGGTCGCGGATCGGAATCAGCATCGCTGTGCATTGCCCTAAAAAATACGGCGTCCAAAGATATCTGGACGCCGCATGCCTGTTACGCCACCCGTGCGGGGCGGGTGGTTAATCTGCGGTCAGCAAGGGCGGGTTGTTGCCCGCTATGCGTTTGGCCTCTGGCCCTTCCACTGTCAGCACCAATTGCCCGTCGCGCAGATGCACGCGCACAACCCCGCCTTTCGTCAGCTTGCCAAACAGCAATTCTTCGGCCAGCGGCTTTTTGATATATTCCTGAATCACACGCGCCAGCGGGCGCGCGCCCATCTTGTCATCATAGCCTTTATTGGCCAGCCATGCGGCGGCATCATCTGTCAACTCGATGGTGACATTGCGATCCATCAGTTGCGCTTCCAGTTGCAGCACAACCTTTTCCACCACCCGCATGATCACGGATTTCGGCAATGGCGCAAAGCTGATCACGGCATCCAGACGGTTGCGGAATTCGGGCGTGAAGGTGCGTTCAATCGCCGCCGTATCCTCGCCCTCGCGCCGGTCACGGCCCACTCCGATGGCCGCTTTTGCCTGCTCTGTCGCGCCAGCATTGGAGGTCATGATCAAGATGACATTGCGGAAATTCACTGTTCGGCCGTTATGGTCTGTCAGCTGCCCGTGATCCATCACCTGCAACAGGATGTTATAGACATCCGGGTGCGCTTTCTCCATCTCGTCCAGCAACAGCACGCAATGGGGGTGTTGATCCACACCATCTGTCAAAAGCCCGCCCTGATCGAACCCCACATAGCCCGGAGGGGCGCCAATCAGCCGCGATACTGCGTGTTTCTCCATGTATTCCGACATGTCAAACCGCAGCAATTCCACGCCCAGAGTATCGGCCAGTTGCTTTGCCACCTCGGTTTTGCCCACGCCTGTCGGCCCGGCAAACAGATAGTTGCCGATGGGCTTTTCCGGCTCGCGCAGGCCCGCACGGGCCAGTTTGATCGCCGATGACAGCGCATCGATGGCGGCATCCTGCCCGAAAACCACACGCTTGAGCGCGGCTTCCAGATCGCGCAGCATTTCCGAATCGTCCTTGGAGACGTTTTTCGGCGGGATCCGCGCAATCTTGGCCACCACGGCCTCAATCTCTTTCGGGCCAATCGTCTTGCGGCGCTTGGAATCGGGCAGCAGATGCTGTGCCGCGCCCGCCTCATCGATCACATCAATCGCCTTGTCGGGCAATTTGCGATCATTGATATAGCGGGCCGCAAGCTCCACCGCCATTTTGATCGCGTCATTGGTGTAGCGGATTTCGTGGTGATCCTCGAAATACGGTTTCAGACCCATCAAAATCTTGATCGAATCTTCCACCGTGGGTTCCACCACATCAATCTTCTGGAACCGCCGCGACAGCGCGCGATCCTTTTCAAAATGCTGGCGGAATTCCTTGTAGGTGGTAGATCCCATGCAGCGCAGCTTGCCGCCCTGCAGCGCGGGTTTCAGCAGGTTGGAGGCATCCATCGCCCCGCCAGATGTGGCCCCGGCCCCGATAACCGTGTGGATTTCATCAATGAACAACACAGCGTCAGGATGGTCTTCCAATTCCTGCACCACGGATTTGAGGCGCTCCTCAAAATCACCACGGTAGCGCGTGCCTGCCAGAAGCGCGCCCATATCCAGCGAGAAGATGGTAGAATGTGCCAGAATCTCAGGCGTTTGCCCTTCCACAATCTTCTTGGCCAGCCCTTCGGCAATCGCCGTTTTGCCCACGCCGGGATCACCCACCAGAAGCGGGTTGTTCTTGCGGCGGCGGCAGAGCACCTGAATGCACCGCTCCACTTCCGATGCGCGGCCGATCAGCGGGTCAACCTCGCCCTTGCGGGCTTTGGCATTCAGATCGACGCAATATTTGCCCAGCGCCGTTTCCTTGGCCTTTTCTTCGCTTTTCGTGGCCTGTTCGGCCTCTTCCTCTTCCGCGCCGGTAACAGGGCGGGTTTCGGAATATTGCGAATTCTTGGCCACACCATGGGCGATGAAATTTACCGCATCATAGCGGGTCATATCCTGCTCTTGCAGGAAATAGGCCGCGTTTGATTCGCGTTCGGCAAAGATGGCGACCAGCACATTCGCGCCCGTAACCTCGTTGCGGCCAGAGCTTTGCACATGGATCGCCGCGCGCTGGATCACGCGCTGGAATGCCGCTGTTGGCACGGCTTCCGAACCTTCAATATCAGTGACAAGCGAGGAAAGCTCTTCCTCGACAAAATCTTGCAGGGTCTTTCGCAACTCATCAAGATTGACATTGCAGGCCAGCATGACGCGGCTGGCATCCGGCTCGTCAATCAATGACAGCAAAAGATGCTCCAGCGTTGCGAATTCGTGCCGCCGGGAATTGGCCAAGGCCAAAGCCCCGTGGATGGATTGCTCCAGAGTGGTTGAAAAGCTAGGCACGTCAGACGCTCCTGTTTTTGATTGGTCGCCGGCTGTCCGACCACCAGTATCGCCTCATATTCTTAAACTTCGGTTTTATTTGCTGCGCTTCAAGGGCTTTCTGTTCAACTTTGCCGTATCCGCGCAAAACAGGCAAGAATTCTTGATGCCTGCCTGCCCTGTTGGCAGTTAAAACCTGTCCTTGAGGGCGCGCAGATGGGCAAATATCTCTGCATTGCTTGCATCTTCCATGCCATGCGCTGCCTTCATGGCAGGCAAAGCCGCGCGCAAGAACGGGTTGGTGGCCTTTTCCAGCGCCAGCGTGGCTACGGCCATCGGGCGGCCTGCCACACGGTCTTGCGCCATCTGGGCAATGCGCGCGTCCAGCGCGGGGTTCTCCGGCTCCACCGATTTGGCAAAGGCGGTGTTGCCAAGGCTGTAATCATGGCCCGAACAGATCAGCGTCTCATCAGGCAGGGCCATCAGCTTACACAGGCTGTCCCACATCTGCGCGGCGCTGCCTTCAAACAAGCGCCCACAGCCGCAGACCATCAGGCTATCTGCGGTAAAGGCCAGCCCGGATTGGGGAAAATGATAGGCAATATGCCCCAGCGTATGGCCCGACACATCCAGCACCACACCACTTTCACCGCCAAGCGCCACGCCATCGCCCTCGGCCAGCGCATGATCGAGCGGCGGCAGGCGGTGGGAATCGGCACGCGCCCCCCAGATCGCCGCGCCCGTATCCTCGCGCAGGCGCATTACACCGCCGATATGATCCTCATGGTGATGGGTGATCAGAATATCGCTTAGCCGCCAGCCGGTTTTCTCCAGCGCCTCGTGGAGGGGCGCAGTATCAGGCACATCCACCACTGCCGTGCGGCCTGTTTGCGGCTCATGCAGCAAATAGGCGTAATTGTCGCGCAGACAGGGAACGACCTGCATCTCCAGGGCCATAGGTGTTTTCCTTGCATTTTTGTTCTGTATGGGCAGTGTGGGCCATGTAACGACGCAAAGCAACCATCGGACATAATCAAAACCCCATGCATCAGGATGTCTGCTTACTGCGCGATTTCTACTATACCACCACGCTGGGCCGGGCAGCGCAAAAGGCCATGCGCGACAGGTTGCGCGCCTGCTGGCCCGATACCAAGGGGCTGGCGGTTGCGGGCTTTGGCTTTGCCGCGCCCCTGATGCGCCCTTTCCTGCCAGAGGCACAACGCCTGCTCACCCTTATGCCCGCGCAACAGGGTGTGATGCACTGGCCCGCAGAGGCCGCCAATCACTCTGTTCTGGTACAGGAAACCAATTGGCCACTGGCCTCTGACAGTCTGGACAGGCTGGTCATGCTGCATGGGCTGGAAACATCCGAACGCCCGGCGGCGGTGATGGAAGAGGCCGCGCGCGTGCTGAAAGTGGGGGCGAAGGCCGTGATCATCGTGCCCAACCGCTCTGGCCTGTGGGCGCGGCGCGATGGCACGCCTTTCGCACTGGGGCGGCCCTATTCGCTGGGGCAGGTCGCCACGCTGCTTTCAGACCATGGGTTCGAGGTGGGCGCGCATTCTGCCGCGCTCTTCTTTCCGCCCCGCGACACTGGCGCATGGTTGCGCTGGGCGTTGATGCTGGAAGGAATGGGGCAAAGGCTGTCACGCTACCACGCTGGCGGGGTATTGCTGGTAGAGGCCACGCGCATTCCCGATGCCCCCCGCCCCTCTGGGCTCGCTGTGCGCGAGCGCAAGCCCCTGCGCATTCTGGATCCTGTGCGCGCCGGGGGCACACGGCCCGCATGGCGTGTGCAAAGCGCCGGGTCTTGCGCCGGGTCTGGCACCGGCGCGGCAAAACATGGCTGTGGGAATCATCAATCTGTGACCCCATAAAATATGTCAGATAGGCCATTCAATTCGCGGCCATAATCTGCCATGGTGCACCCAAGCCACCAATGGTAGCGCAAGCCTGTGGCAGATTGTCGCAAGGGGCGTGACATTTCTTTCCCCTTTCTCACAAACCCGTGCCCTTCACGGTTGCAGCATCAAAAACCCTCTGCTAAACCCGCGCCGATTTCACATGCCGCGTCTCTGATAGCATTTAACGCACCAAGCCTGCGCGAGGCTTGATGCAAACCAGATGGAAGGGTGGACGTGTCCGAACCAGCTTCGATCTCCTCCGGCATTGCAAAACGCTATGCCACGGCTGTTTTTGAACTCGCCAAAGAGGCAAATTCTCTCAAGTCTCTGGAAGCAGATGTCGACGCGCTCGATGGCGCGCTGACACAAAGCGCAGACCTGCGCAGCCTGATAACATCGCCCGTGTATTCGCGCGATCAGGTCGCCACCGCGATTACGGCTGTGGCCGCAAAGATGAAACTGTCGCAAATCGTGATTGGCACGCTGGGGCTGATGGCCACCAAACGGCGCCTGTTCGCACTGCCGCAGGTGCTGACAGCCTTGCGCGCACAGATTGCCGCCGAAAAAGGCGAAGTCACTGCCGAAATCACCTCGGCAAAAGCGCTGTCCAAAGCGCAGGAAACCGATCTTGTCACCGTGCTCAAGGCGCGCGTCGGCAAAGAGATCAAACTCAAGCTGACCGTCGATGAAAGCCTCATCGGCGGTCTTGTCATCAAGGTGGGCTCGCAAATGATCGACTCGTCGATCAAGGCGCAGCTCGCGGCCCTCAAGAACAGTATGAAAGAGGTCGGATAAATGGGTATCCAAGCAGCTGAGATTTCTGCGATCCTCAAGGAGCAGATCAAGAACTTCGGCAAAGATGTCGAAGTTGCCGAAGTGGGCCGTGTGCTGTCTGTCGGTGACGGGATTGCGCGTGTGCATGGGCTGGACAATGTTCAGGCTGGCGAAATGGTCGAATTTCCCGGCGGCGTGCGCGGCATGGCGCTGAACCTTGAAGCCGACAATGTGGGTATCGTTATTTTTGGCGATGACCGTGGCATCAAGGAAGGCGACACAGTAAAGCGCACCAAATCCATCGTGGACGTGCCTGTGGGCGACGAATTGCTGGGCCGCGTTGTCGATGGCCTTGGCAACCCGATTGATGGCAAGGGCGAGATCAAAGCCTCTGGCCGCTCGGTCGCGGATGTGAAAGCCCCCGGCATCATCCCGCGTAAATCGGTTCACGAACCAATGGCGACGGGTCTGAAATCCGTGGATGCGATGATCCCGATTGGCCGTGGCCAGCGCGAACTGATCATTGGCGACCGTCAGACCGGCAAAACCGCTGTGGCGCTGGATACGATCCTGAACCAGAAATCCTATAACGATGCTGCTGGCGATGATGAGAGCAAGAAGCTCTATTGCGTCTATGTGGCGATCGGGCAAAAGCGCTCGACCGTGGCGCAGCTGGTGAAGAAGCTGGAAGAAACCGGCGCGATTGAATATACAATCGTTGTGGCGGCTACAGCCTCCGACCCCGCGCCAATGCAGTTTCTGGCCCCCTATGCCGCAACTGCGATGGCCGAGCATTTCCGCGACAATGGCCGCCATGCGCTGATCATCTACGATGATCTGTCCAAGCAGGCCGTGGCCTATCGCCAGATGTCGCTTCTGCTGCGCCGCCCACCCGGCCGCGAAGCGTATCCCGGTGACGTGTTCTACCTCCACTCCCGCTTGCTGGAGCGTTCGGCAAAGCTGAATGAGGATCACGGCGCAGGCTCTCTGACAGCTCTGCCGATTATTGAGACGCAGGGCGGCGACGTGTCGGCCTTTATCCCGACCAACGTGATCTCGATCACCGATGGCCAGATCTTTCTGGAAACGGAACTCTTCTATCAGGGTATCCGCCCGGCTGTGAACACGGGTCTGTCCGTGTCGCGCGTTGGCTCTTCGGCGCAGACAAATGCAATGAAATCCGTTGCAGGCCCAGTAAAGCTGGAACTGGCGCAGTACCGCGAAATGGCGGCCTTCGCGCAGTTTGGCTCTGATCTGGATGCCTCGACCCAGAAATTGCTGAACCGTGGCGCGCGCCTGACCGAGCTGATGAAGCAAGGCCAGTATTCGCCCATGACCAATGCCGAGATCGTCTGCGTGATCTATGCAGGTACCCAAGGCTATCTGGACAAGATCACGGTGAAGGATGTGGGCCGCTATGAAAAGGGCCTGCTTGCGCATCTGCGTGGCCGTCACAAGGCCCTGCTGGATGACATGACCGTCAATGACCGCAAGGTTAAGGGCGAATTGGAAGATAAAATCCGCGCAGCACTCGACGAATTCGCGAAAGACTTCGCCTGAGGGCGAGTGAGAGGACAAGCGCATGCCTAGCCTCAAGGATTTAAAAAACCGGATCGGAAGCGTTAAATCAACGCGCAAGATCACGAAAGCGATGCAGATGGTCGCGGCGGCAAAACTCCGCCGCGCCCAGGAAGCGGCGGAAGCCGCGCGCCCCTATGCAGACAAGATGGCGGATGTCGTCAACGGGCTTGCGGCTTCGGTCGCAGGCTCTGAGGGCGCGCCGCGCCTTCTGGCCGGTACGGGTAGCGAGAATACCCATCTGCTGGTTGTCATGACCTCCGAGCGCGGCCTGTGCGGGGGGTTCAACTCCTCAATCGTCAAGATTGCGCGCTATCGCGCCGAGACGCTGCTGAAAGAAGGCAAAAGCGTCAAGATCCTGACCGTGGGCAAGAAAGGGCGCGAACAACTCAAGCGCGATCTCTCCGCCCATATGGTCGGGCATGTTGACATGAGCGATGTCAAACGTGTGGGCTATGAAAACGCAGCGGAAATTTCGAAAAAAGTGTTCGAAATGTTCGATGCGGGCGAATTCGATGTGGCAACCATCTTTTATAACCGCTTCGAATCCGTGATCAGCCAAATCCCCACTCCGCGCCAGATCATTCCTGCCGTGGTGCCAGAAGATGCGGCCACAGATGCGCTTTATGATTACGAGCCGTCGGAAGAAGCCATTCTGGAAGATCTGCTGCCACGCTCTGTGACAACGCAGATTTTCACTGCGCTTCTGGAAAATGGCGCATCCGAACAGGGCGCACGCATGAGCGCGATGGATAACGCAACGCGCAATGCGGGCGATATGATCGACCGCCTGACAATCCAGTACAACCGCTCGCGTCAGGCCGCGATCACCAAAGAGCTTATCGAGATCATTTCGGGCGCCGAGGCGCTCTGACGAAACCGGAGAAAGATGACAATGGCAACCAAAGGCAAAATCACACAGGTGATCGGCGCCGTCGTGGATGTGCAGTTCGACGGAGATCTGCCCCCAATTCTGAACGCGCTGGAAACAGACAATAACGGCAAGCGCCTTGTGCTGGAAGTGGCCCAGCACCTTGGCGAAAACACTGTCCGCACCATCGCCATGGATGCCACCGAAGGGCTGGTACGCGGGCAGGCGGTAAATGACACGGGCGAACCGATCATGGTTCCCGTGGGCGATTGCACACTGGGCCGCATCCTGAACGTGGTGGGCGAGCCTGTGGATGAAGGCGCGCCCATCGTGGCGACAGAGCGCCGCGCAATCCACCAGCCCGCACCGGGCTTTGATGTGCAATCCACCGAATCCGAAATCCTTGTCACAGGGATCAAGGTGATCGATCTTCTCGCCCCCTATTCCAAGGGTGGCAAAATCGGCCTCTTCGGCGGTGCAGGCGTGGGCAAAACAGTTCTCATCATGGAACTGATCAACAATATCGCCAAAGTGCATTCGGGCTATTCGGTGTTTGCCGGTGTGGGCGAGCGTACACGCGAGGGCAACGACCTCTATCACGAGATGATGGAATCGGGCGTTATCAATATCGATAACCTTGCGGAATCGAAAGTGGCCCTTGTATATGGCCAGATGAACGAGCCTCCCGGTGCGCGTGCCCGCGTGGCGCTCACAGGTCTGACACTGGCCGAACAGTTCCGCGACCAGTCGGGCACAGATGTTCTGTTCTTCGTGGACAATATCTTCCGCTTCACGCAGGCCGGTTCCGAAGTGTCGGCACTCCTGGGCCGCATTCCCTCGGCCGTGGGCTACCAGCCAACACTGGCCACCGATATGGGCGCGCTGCAAGAACGCATCACGTCCACCAAATCCGGGTCGATCACTTCGGTTCAGGCCATCTATGTGCCCGCCGATGACTTGACAGACCCCGCACCTGCAACCTCCTTTGCCCACCTGGACGCAACCACGGTTCTCTCGCGCGCCATCTCGGAACTGGGCATCTACCCGGCCGTGGATCCGCTCGACAGTAACTCGCGCCTCATGGATCCCACCTATATCGGGGATGAGCATTATCAGGTTGCCCGCGATGTGCAGGGGATTTTGCAGCGCTACAAGTCGCTTCAGGACATCATCGCCATCCTTGGGATGGACGAACTGTCGGAAGAAGACAAAATGACAGTGGCCCGCGCCCGGAAAATCCAGCGCTTCCTGTCACAGCCCTTCGACGTGGCCAAGGTCTTTACCGGCTCTGACGGTGTTCAGGTTCCGCTGGAAAAAACCATCGCATCGTTCAAGGCCGTTGTGGCTGGCGAATATGATCACCTCCCCGAAGCCGCCTTCTACATGGTCGGCGATATCGATGATGTGATCGCAAAGGCTGCGCGTCTGGCCGCAGCGGCCTGAGGAGGGCCTGATGGCTGATATGATGCAATTCGATCTGGTCTCGCCGGAACGCAAGCTTGCGTCCGTGCAGGTGCGCGCGGTGCAGATACCGGCGGCGGATGGGGATATGACGGCCATGGCCGATCATGCCGCAACCATCACCACCCTGCGCCCCGGTATCCTCATCTCGGAAGGGCCGGACGGCGAAACCCGCTATGTCGTGACAGGCGGCTTTGCGGAAATCTCGCCGCAAGGCACCTCGGTTCTGGCCGAGCGCGCCTATCCCGCCAATGCCGAAGGGCGTGCCGCGCTGGAGGTCATTCTGGCCGAAATGCGCGCCAAGGCCGCCACTCTCTCCGGGCCGGAGAAAGACAGCCTCGACAAGACGGCCAATGATCTGGCGCGGGCGATCGAAAGCATCGCCTGAGCCGTGGCCGCTCGCCCACTCTCAAAGCCCCGGCCCCGCGCCGGGGCTTTTCATTTGCCGCGCCCGGCCTGCGCCATCCGCAAATGGCGCAGATAGACATGAACCATCCAGCCCAGCATCACCGCATTCAGGATATGCCACAGAAAATGCGTGCCCATGGGAAAAACCGCACAAACCGCATCATCAGCCATGCGAAACCCCAGGGAAACACATAGCAGCCCCGCGCCCAGCAACAGGCCCCGGCCTGTCGGCATGTGGCGCAACCACAACCCATAGCCCGCAATCAACACCGCCACACTGGCATAGGCCGCAGAGGCCCCCAGCCCCGGCAAAACCAGCCCCAGCAGGCCGGATATCACTGCCGCATAAGGCAGAAACAACGCCACCGCCACAGCGGCCCAAAACACTGACAGGCCCAGAAAATCGCGCGTCGCCACAAACAGATACAACAGGATGAACGCAAGAATGGGCAAAACATCCGCAAGCCCGGCCCAGCGGGTTGCATGTGTATGCCACAGGAAAGATCCAAATCCGATCGCCGCAAGCACCACCACCAGCGCGCGCGCCAGCGCCACCCCGGCCGTGCGCGGCCACAACAGCGCCGCCACAAGCACAAAACCCGCATTGCTCAGCGCGTTGACAGGCTCGCTCCAATAGGTGAAATCCGTGCGCTCGCAATACGCGATGATCTGCTCCTCCAGCATCACCGCAACCCCGCAAAAAACCCGCGCAACACCGCCGCCGCCGCCTCTGCATCAATCCCGTCATAAATTTCGGGCACATGATGACACTGGGCATGGGCAAAAATCCGCGGCCCCTGCGCCACGCCGCCCGATTTCGGATCACCCGCCCCGTAATAGAGCCGCCGCAACCGCGCATGCGAAATCGCCATCGCACACATGGGGCATGGCTCCAGCGTCACATATAAATCATACCCGCTCAACCGCTCCTGCCCCAGCATCGCACAGGCTGCGCGAATGGCCAGAATCTCGGCATGGGCGGTGGGATCACATAATTCCCGCGTGCGGTTTCCCGCCGCCGCCCCCACCCCGCCATCAGGGGCCACAATCACCGCCCCCACAGGCACTTCCCCGCGCGCCCCCGCCGCGCGCGCCTCGCCCAAGGCAATTTGCATATGGCTGCGAAATCCGCTCATCGCCTGCACTCCTTCGCCCACTCCCCCAAAATATCAAGCATAGTCCAAAGCCAGTTCATCTTGGCCCAAATATCCTGGGGGAAGGGGGCGGCAGCCACCTGGGGGCAAAGCCCCCCAAAAGAAAAAACCTGGCGCGCAAGCGCCGCCTTTGGATCACACAGGCACAGCGCGCCACCGGTGCAGGATATCGCGGCCCAGCGCGCGTGTCTCGATCAGATCAAAGCGCCGCGCCGCATGCAGCGCGCCCAGGCCCAGGCCCCCGATCCCCGCGCGCCCCTCTGCGCCAATGGCCTTGCCTGCCGTAAAGACCACCAGTTCATCCACCAGCCCCGCGCGCAGCAGGCTTGCCGCCAAAGCGCCCCCGCCCTCGCAAAATACCCGTGTCAGCCCGCGCGTGCCCAGCGCGCGCACCAGCGCCACAGGCGCCAGCCCCTGCGCATCTGTGGCCAGTTCCAGCAGCTGCGCCCCAAGCCCCTGCCACGCGTCACGCATCGGCGCAGGCGCTTGCGCGCCATGCGCCAGCCAGAGCGGCACATCGCGCGCAGTTTGCGCCAGCCGCCCTGCAAGCGGTATATCCAGATGTTGCGCCGCCACAATCCGCAGCGGCTGCCAGGAAATCCCCAGATCGCGCACCCGCAAATCCGGATCATCGGCGCGCGCTGTGCCCGCGCCAATCAGCACCGCATCATGGCGCGCGCGCAGCGCATGGACATGGCGGCGCGCCTCTGGCCCGGTAATCCAGCGGCTCTCCCCCGATGCCGTGGCAATGCGCCCGTCCAGCGTCAGCGCCAGTTTCAGCGTGATAAAGGGCCGCCCCTGCGTGATACGCATCAGAAAGCCTGCATTGCCTGCCCGCGCGGCCTCGGCCTCAACGCCTTCCACAACCTCAATCCCCGCCGCGCGCAGCCCTGCATGCCCGGCCCCGCACACACGCGGGTCTGGGTCTGTCAGCGCGGTGACAACCCGCACCACCCCCGCGCCGCTCAGCGCTCCGGTGCATGGCGGTGTCTTGCCATGATGGGCGCAGGGTTCCAGACTGACATAGGCCGTGGCCCCGCGCGCCTGGGTGCCTGCCTGCGCCAGCGCCATGGCCTCGGCATGGGGCCGCCCGCCCGGCTGCGTCCATCCGCGCGCCACAATGCGCCCATTGCGCACCAGCACGCAGCCCACAGCCGGATTGGGCCAGACCCGCCCCAGCCCGCGCGCGCCCAGGCTGATCGCAAGGCGCATGAAGTGGCGGTCTGTCTCCGTGCTCAAAATTTACTCGGTTTCTTTCGGCTCTGGCCGCAATTCCGAAACGAATTTGTCGAAATCATCAGCTTCCTGGAAGTTCTTGTAGACGCTGTCAAACCGCACATAGGCGACAGTATCAATCCGCGCCAGTGTTTCCATCACGATCTCGCCAATCATCTTCGAGGGGATATCCGTATCGCCCTGGCTTTCCAGCCTGCGCACAATGCCCGAAATCATCTGGTCAATGCGCTCATGCTCTATGGGGCGCTTTTGCATCGCAATGCGGATAGAGCGTTCCAGCTTCTCGCGGTCAAACGCCTCGCGTCGGCCATTCGATTTCACCACCACCAAATCCCGCAACTGCACGCGCTCATACGTGGTAAAGCGCCCGCCACAGGCCGGACAAAAGCGCCGCCTGCGAATGGCGCCATGATCTTCGGCGGGGCGTGAGTCCTTCACCTGCGTATCGGTGTTTCCGCAAAACGGACAGCGCATGGCTTCTCCCTCGGCATTGTTTCGCTCTCATCCGCAATGACTATAGGCAAACCCCGAACACTTGGGTAGCATCAATCGCAGCCCACCAGATCATGGGCCAAAGTTGTGGCCACAGAGACTCACATCTCCCGCCCGCGCACTGCACCACGATCACGCGCGCATGCTCCATACCCTCGCTGCGCACCATGTCAAAAAAGATCCGCGCATTGTCAGGGTGCAGGCGCACACAGCCTGCCGATGCGGGCCGCCCAAGGCGCGAAATCTGGTCAGTGCCATGAATGGCGTAATGCCCGGAATAGAACACGGCATAGGGCATGGGCGCATTGTCGTAGCGGCTGGAGCGGTGATTGCGCGACAGGAATTGTGGCCGCCATGTTCCGATGGGCGTGATCTTGCCTGCCCGCGCGGTAGAGACGGGCCATTCGTAGAGTAACTGGCCATGATGATAGACATGCATCACTTGCGCGCTCAGACTGACGCGCGCCACAATACGATCGGCCAGCGCAGCCTGTGCGGGCAGCCACAGAAGCAAGGCGGCAAGCATGATGGCAGAGAGTCGGTGCAACATTCGCGGTCTCACAGGCTAGAGCAATTTCAACAAAAAAGTTGACAGACTTTTCCGGTTCGAAATTGCGACACAACAAACAGCTAAAGCTTTTGGGTGTTTCAACAAAAAACCGAAAAGCTTCAGGGCGGCTCTGCCCCCAAATGCGGGCCTGTCCAATCGGAAACAGGACGAGATTCGAGTCAAGCGGAAAATTGCCGATCCCCCCGCCGCCAAAAGGCCAATGGCGGCGCCATTGCTCTTGCCAAAGCCCGCACAAACGGGGATTAGAACGGCTATGACAAAGCAAACCGACAAAAAGCTCGCCCTTGTAACAGGGGCATCGCGTGGCCTTGGGGCCGCAATCGCCGAAGGCCTGGCCGCAACTGGCTGGCATGTGATCGCCTTGGCGCGCACCATGGGCGCGCTGGAAGAACTGGATGACCGGATCAAGGCCAAAGGTGGCTCTGCCACTCTGGCCGCGATGGATATCACAAAAGATGCCGCCATCCGCCATCTGTGCCGCGATATCCATGATCGCTGGGGCCATCTGGATCTCTGGGTGCATACGGCCATTCATGCCCCGCCCATGTCGCCCGCGGATCATGTGGCGCTCAAGGATTGGGAAAAATGTCTGGCCATCAATATTCGCGCCACAGGCTTTCTGATCCCGATGATTGCGCCGCTGCTTCTCGCCGCGCCCACGCGCGCCAGCGCGCTCTTTGTGGATGATCCAGTCGCGGGCCAGAAATTCATGGGCGCTTATGGGGCCTCCAAGGCCGCGCAAATGGCGCTTGCACGCTCTTGGGCCGCAGAAACCGCGAAAACCGGGCCGCGCGTGCTGGTAGAGGCCGCAGCGCCCATGCCCACCGCCACCCGCGCGCGTTTCTATCCCGGCGAAGATCGGGACAAGCTGACAGCCCCGCAGGCCGAGGCCGCGCGCCTGCTGGCGCTGCTCTGACACTGGCGCGCGCGCATATTGACCTGAGGTTGCGCGCGCCCTGCCCATAGCCCATGCCGATCTTGCACCCCACCCTTCCCTTTGCGCCTTGGGTGCGCCCCTCTGCCCGCCGCCTGCCCGGTGTTATGCCGCTGGCGCGCGCCGACTGGCTGATGGTGGATGCGGCCTATGCCCCCCAGATGCAGGCGCGCGAAACCTTGCTGGCCCAACGCACAGCCGATGTGCTGGCCTGCCTGCCACAGGCCGAAGAGGCAGCGCATGAATTGCTTGCAGAAGTGCTGCGCGATCTGCCGCAACACGGGTTTACCCATGCGGGCGACCACATCCTCTGCCCCGACGGGCGGCGCGTCACGCCAGATAGCGCGCGGCCCCTCTGGACAATCGGCCATCTGCTGCAAGCCGATTTCTGCATCCTGCAAAAGCCCAAAGGCACAACCGAGCATGTGCTGACAGGCGCAGTGCTCTGCTTCCCCTCCAGTTGGACATTGGCCGACAAACTGGGCAAAGCCATGATGCGGATTCACAAACCCGTGGCCAGCTATGATACGGATATGGGCGCACGGGTGCAGCGCATGTTTGATCTCATGCGCCCCGAACAGCCACTCTGGCGGGCCAATCTGCTGCGCTATACCAATCCCGAACTCTACCAGCCACAGCCCGAATTCGCGCCCAAGGACAAGCGCGATGATGGCGATTTCATCCGCTCAGAGCGGCAATGCCTGCTGAAACTGCCGCAAAGCGGCGCAGTGGTGTTTTCCATCCATACCGCACTTGTGCGACGCAGCCAGCTTACGCCCGAAGAACGCGCCGCTCTGGCTGAAATCGAATCAGCGCAGCCCTTGCTCTGAGGCAAGAAGCCGCGCGCGCTCTGCCGCTGGCAGCACGGGGCCGCGCAGTTGCGCGGCACGCGCATTCAGCGCGGCGGCGCGCGCATTCAGCGCCGCATCATCCAGCGCGCCAGTATGCACGCCCGGCCCGGCCTGTGACAGGATGGCCGAAATCGGCAAAAGCTGCGGGCTGTCGCCCATATCCGCCGCGCGGCGCGGCGGCAGATCGGGGGGCGCGAAACACCCCGCCAGCACCAATGGCACAAGGGCAGGCAAAACCCGTGCAACCCGGCTGCGCGCTATGGCCTGAACCTGTAGTGTAATTGTCATCATCCTGCACCCTGCGTTGGCATCACGATAGCCTGACTGCGCCAAGGGGCGCAAGCGGGCTTGCATTGCCCAAAGTTTCACAGGCATGTATCCGGCATGGCACGCAAAAAGAACTCCTCCGCCGAAATCACAGGCCCCCGCATCCGCGCGGCAGCCCTGCGGCTGTTTGCGCGGCAAGGCTATGCAGCCGTCTCCATGCGCCAGATCGCGCAAGAGGTGGGGGTGCAGGCGGGGGCGCTGTATCTCTATACCCCCGACAAGCAATCGCTGCTGTTTGATCTGATGCAAACCCATATGCAGGATTTGCTGTCAGAATTGGCCGCGCTGCCAGAA
The DNA here is from genome assembly GCA_022565265.1 of Roseinatronobacter sp. Taxonomy (GTDB): domain Bacteria; phylum Pseudomonadota; class Alphaproteobacteria; order Rhodobacterales; family Rhodobacteraceae; genus Roseinatronobacter. The sequence goes on from JAIUNA010000016.1 coordinate 16,481, forward strand.
GCAGGCGGGCCGCTCGCTGCGCTGGAAGATTTCACGCGCTTCCATATCCGCTTTCACCGCGCCCGCAGTGATGCCGTGTTCATTGCCTATATGGAGCTGCGCAATCTGGAACCGGAGAATTTCGCCCGGATCGAAGCCATGCGCCGCAGCTATGAAGCCTATCTTGAAGGCATTCTTGCGCGCGGAAAAGAGGCCGGGGTTTTTTCCCTGCCAGACCCCAAACTGGCCGCCTTCGCCCTGATCGCCATGCTCACAGGGGTGAATACATGGTATCGCGAAGGGGGCCGCCTAAGCCTTGGCCATGTCGAAAACATCTATTGGGAAATGGTGCGCAAGGCCGTGGGAGCATAAGGCGCCCACCCGCTTGCGCGATCACAAATCGCTCATCCGTTCAGCATTCATAAGCAAATCTGCTGTCTAATCCGGCAATGACAAGGTAGCATTCTCGCAGGATCGCACCGCATCTTGCCGCGTGATCCTGCATGACCGGGAGAAAAGACATGCTTGATACCAAAGAGCCAGGGTTCCGCGAAAATGTGGATCTCATGTTCAGGCGCGCTGTGGCGCATCTGGATCTGCCGCCGGGGCTGGCCGAAAAAATCCAGATTTGCAATTCCACCTATACCGTACGCTTTGGCGTGCGGCTGCGCGGGAAGATTGAAACATTTGTAGGCTACCGCTCGGTACATTCCGAACATATGGAACCCGTAAAAGGAGGCATCCGTTATGCGCCCGAAGTGCACCAGAACGAGGTTGAGGCGCTGGCCGCGCTGATGACCTATAAATGCGCGCTGGTGGAAACCCCCTTTGGCGGGGCCAAGGGGGGCTTGTGCATCGATCCGCGCAAATATGAAGAGCACGAGCTGGAACAGATCACCCGCCGCTTTGCCTATGAACTGGCCAAGCGCGATCTGATCCACCCTGCGCAAAACGTCCCCGCCCCCGATATGGGCACGGGCGAGCGGGAAATGGCTTGGATTGCCGATCAATATGCGCGCATGAACACCACCGATATCAATGCCCGCGCCTGTGTGACAGGCAAGCCGCTCAATTCCGGCGGGATCATGGGCCGGGTAGAGGCAACAGGGCGCGGCGTGCAATATGCGCTGCAAGAATTTTTCCGCCATCCCCATGATCTGGCCAAAACCGGGCTGACAGGCAGCTTGTCGGGCAAGCGCGTTATCGTGCAGGGCTTGGGCAATGTGGGCTATCACGCGGCCAAATTCCTGCGCGAGGAAGACGAGGCGCTGATCATCGCCGTGATCGAACGTGACGGCGCTATTGTAAATGACGCAGGCATAGACCCGGACGCCCTGCGCAACTGGATCGCGCAGACTGGTGGCGTAAAAGGCTTTGAGGGGGGCAGCTATCTGGCCGATGGTGCCTCTGTGCTGGAAGCGGAATGCGATATCCTCATCCCCGCCGCGCTGGAAGGTGTGATCAACATGACCAATGCCGCGCGTATCCGTGCGCCTTTGATCATAGAGGCGGCAAATGGCCCCATCACCGCCAGCGCAGATGATACTTTGCGCGAAAAAGGGATCATCATCATCCCCGATCTTTATGCAAATGCGGGCGGGGTAACAGTGTCTTATTTCGAATGGGTCAAAAACCTCAGCCATATCCGCTTTGGCCGGATGCAGCGGCGCAATGAAGAGGCCCATGCGCTCTTGCTTGTCAAAGAACTGGAACGGCTTTCGGCCGACAAGGAACTGGGCTGGGAACTGTCGCCCAATTTCAAGCGCCGCTATCTGCAAGGGGCGGATGAATTGCAGCTTGTCCGTTCTGGTCTGGAAGACACAATGCGCACTGCCTATCACTCCATCTCGGAAGAATGGCGGCGCAGACCGGCGGTAAAGGATCTGCGCACCGCCGCCTTTATTGTGGCCATTGAACGTGTGGCCGCCAGCTACCGTGCAAAGGGGTTGTAAGCAAAGCCAAGAGTGTGCGGCATGCCGCACACCCTTTGCACTGCGGGTTGGAGGCTGCACACCCCTGGCACGAAGGTTCTGCATTGGGGGGCCGCTTTGTGGGAGGATGGTCGCAAAGCCGCGCAGCGCTGCGCCGCGGGGCGGCGATCTGCCCGCAGAGCTAAGCGGTTTATACTGGCCAAGTCCGAACGAAATCCACGCTAAGCGCAGGGTGCAGCCAAATCGCCGTGCCGGGGGGCGGCGTCATGCCGGTAGGCATGCCTGTGGCATGACGATGCGCGGCGGGCTAACGCCCTTGATTCCGCGCGGGGCTATGTCCCCCAAACCGCACCAACCCGCCCATACCTATCTCACGCAAGCGCCAGATCACGCGTTATACCACACCAGCCCGGCCGCATTGCGCCGGATGCGAAAACTACCCACCTGCCGCGCGCTGCACATCCTGACGCGCAAAGGCCGAATCGCGATCCGCCAGCCCCAGCAGGTTAGAGACCAGCCGCATCATCCCGTCCTCTGCCTCATGGCGCGCCCCATCGGCCAGAATAACCGCCCATAAATCGCGCAACAGCATCGGGCGGTCTTCCAGCGCCACGATATCCTTGATCGCGCGGGTCAGATGCACAGTATCGCCCACCTGCGCCTCATAGGTTTCGGCCTGTCGGCGCAGCGCCACCGCCTCGAACGGGCCAAGGCCAAAACGCCGCGCCAGAACAGCGTCAATCCGGGCGATCTGGCGGGGATCATAATCCTCATTGGCGCGCGCTGCCCGCACCAGCAGCGCAGCAAGCGCCACATCTCCCCCCCTAGCCGCACCGATTGTCAAATTGCGCGAGGGGGCAAAAAAACCGCGCATCCAGTCTTTCACAGCGTCAACCATATCTCCCCCATCACAGCCCTGCGGCCAATACCGATTACACCCCGACAGGGTGGCCTTCGGCTATGCCTGTCTCATCCGGGGTAAATGTCATCGCCAGCCCGTTGATGCAATGGCGCTGCCCCGTGGGCGCTGGCCCATCATTGAACACATGGCCCAGATGCCCGCCACAATTGGAACAATGCACTTCCGTGCGCGGCATGAAAGGGATCGACCAGTCGCGCTGCGTGCCCACGGCGTTTTCAATCGCATCCCAATAGCTGGGCCAGCCCGTGCGGCTGTCGTATTTGGTCTCCGAGCGATACACCGCCTGCCCGCATCCCGCGCAATTATAATCCCCAGCGCGCGATTCATCCAATAGCGGCGAACGCTCGCCCATCAGCGCATTGGAAAAAGGCTCCTCGGTGGCATGATCGCGCAACACAGCAAATTGCGCCGGTGTCAGACGCGCGCGCCATTCTGCCTTGCTAAGGCTGAAAGGAAACTCCCCCCCACGCGCCGCAGCCGCCTTACCCATGAAAGCCAGCCCGATACTGGCCAGAAAGGAACGTCGTTTCAGCATCCCAAACTCCTTTGCTCTATCCCCAATATACGTTCTGCCAAGCATTGCGGTTCACAAGAAAGCATAGATGCGCGACAGCGCTTCAACAAAGCTGCGTGATCTGTCATGATTACGCTCATGAGTCTGCCCCCCGGTTTTCTGGAATAATTGCGCAACCGTGTCCCGATCTCCTCTGTGGTCGGGCGCAAAGTGACATGGGATATGCGCAAATCCAATCAGGCCAAGGGCGATTTCTGGGCGCCCTGCCCGTTCCACCAGGAAAAAAGCGCGTCTTTTCATGTGGATGACAGGAAAGGCTTTTATTATTGCTTTGGCTGCCATGCCAAAGGCGATGCCCTTAGCTTTCTGCGCGAAACCGAGAATATGGGGTTTATGGAGGCGGTCGAAACCTTGGCGCGCGAAGCCGGTATGACCATGCCCGCCCCCGACCCGCGCGCCGCGGAAAAATATGACCGCTTGGCAGAGTTGGGCGCAGTGATGGAAGCCGCCGCGCGCTATTTCCGCATGCAGCTTAACAGCTCTGGGGCCACAGCAGCGCGTGACTATCTGCGCGGGCGCGGGCTGGATGCCCCCGCGCTGGATCGCTTTGAAATCGGCTTTGCCCCGGATCAGCGGCATGGCCTCTGGGCACATCTGACAGGCGCAGGCATCAGCGCTGACAAGATCATAGAGGCCGGGCTGGCCATCGCCCCCGATGATGGCGGCGCCCCTTTTGACCGTTTTCGCGGGCGAATCATGTTTCCCATCCGCGATGCACGCGGGCGCTGCATTGCCTTTGGGGGCCGCGCGATGGATGCCAAAGCCCCTGCCAAATATCTCAATTCGCCCGAAACCCCGCTCTTTGACAAAGGCCGCTCGCTCTATAACGCAGGGCCTGCGCGTACGGCCTCGGCCAAGGGCGGGCCGCTTTTGGTGGCCGAAGGCTATATGGATGTGATCGCGCTGGTGACAGCGGGGTTTGAAGCCGCCGTTGCCCCCCTTGGCACCGCCATCACCGAAGACCAGTTGCGCATGATCTGGCGGCTCTCGCCCGAACCAGTGATTGCGCTGGATGGCGATAGCGCAGGCCTGCGCGCAGGCTATCGGCTGATGGATCTGGCCCTGCCCTTGCTGAGTGCGGAACAATCGCTGCGCTTTTGCCTGCTGCCCGACAAGATGGATCCTGATGATGTGCTGCGCGCGGGCGGGGCTGGGGCCATGCGCAAGCTGATAGAGGGCGCCGTGCCCTTGGTGCAGCTTTTGTGGCAACGCGAAACCGAGGGGCAGGTCTTTGACAGCCCGGAACGGCACGCAGCGCTGGACAATCGCCTGCGCCGTGCCTTGGAAAAAATCACAGAGCAAAATTTGCGCGGCCATTACGCCGAAGAAATCCGCCGCCTGCGCACCGCGTTTCTGCGCCCCGCCCCAAAGCCGCGCGCGACAGGCAGCGCCACACCGGGCGCGCGCCGCTTTGCGCCGCAGCCCCCGGCCCATGCGCTGGCCACAACCCGCGCCACGCTTCTGGCCGCCACCGACAGTGTGGATACCGCAGAGCGGATGCGCGCAGAAATCATCCTTGCAATTCTTCTTACCCACCCGATGCTGTTGCCGCCCTTCATGGCCGATCTGGAACGCGCCGAAATGCATGACAGCGGCCATGAAACCCTGCGCCTTGCCCTTTTGAACGCGCCAAACCCGGCCCAATGGCCAGATACCCTTCCCGAAGATGCCGCAGATCAGGCCCGGCGCATTCTGGCGCTGACGCATATCCGCATTGCCCCCCCTGTGCGCCACACAGAAGACCACGATCTTGCGCGCAGATGCCTTGAGGAAGAATTCGCCAAACTCTTCGCCCGCCGCGGCATGGCGCGGGAATTGCGCGAAGCCACGGAAGATATGGGAGAATTGGCAGATGAGGGGCTGACATGGCGCCTGCGTCAGGCGGCAGAACGGCGCAACAATTCCGAACGCTCGCGCCTGTCTGATTCCGCAGATCTGGGCGAAGATCGCACCGCCCTGTCCCAAGCCCTTCAGCAAATGATCGAATCAGAAGTCTGGATCAAACGGAAAAAGTGATCGAATCGTAACATCACCGCCCTGTGGCGTGCGCAAAATGCGCGCGGGAACTGGAAAATCACTGCATCCTTCCCTAG
>JAIUNA010000017.1 GCA_022565265.1 Roseinatronobacter sp.
CCATGATTTTTGCGCACATCCCGCACCGCCTGATTGAAGATCAATTCGCAGGTGGTGTAGAACAGCGAGACTGTAGATATGCGGCGGGTCTTGCTGAACATGCTTCGCTTTACCTTGCGTGCCAAGGGTTTCGCCTTGGGTGGAGATGCCCTAAAGCTAACCGATCACAACTTAAGATGCAATTCACGCGCCAAGGGCGTGCATGGGGCCAGACGAGAAGGACATAAGACAAATGAAAGATCTGGATTTCACTGCGCTGGAAACCGTGTTTCGCCACTTGGCATTGAATGCCGGGGCCGCGATCATGGAGGTTTATGCCCGCGCCGAGATGGAGGTTGCCCGCAAGGACGATTCCAGCCCGGTGACAGAGGCCGATATGGCGGCAGACCGGTTGATTTTCGCAGGGTTGCAGGCAGCTTTTCCCGATATCCCCATCGTGACCGAAGAACAGCGTGAAAGCCACGCCATTTCCGCCCCCCGGTTTTTCATTGTCGATCCGCTGGATGGAACCAAGGAATTTATTCAACGCCGGGGTGAATTTACGGTCAATATCGCGCTGGTTGAAAATGGAATTCCCGTGCGCGGCATTGTCTATGCGCCTGCGCAGGGGCGGATGTTCTACACATTGGCCGATGGTACAGCCGCAGAAGAAATCGGCCCCTTTTCCATGTCCGGGGCAAATGCCGTGCGGCAATTGCATATGCGCAAACCCGATCTGGCGGCTCTGGTTGTCGTGGCCTCGAAATCGCACCGTGATGTGGCGACAGAGGAATATATCCAGCGCTACCCGGTGGCGGAATTTCGCGCTGCGGGATCATCGCTGAAATTTTGCTTGCTTGCATCGGGCGAGGCGGATTTCTACCCCCGGCTTGGACGGACGATGGAATGGGATACTGCGGCGGGGCAGGCTGTGTTGCTGGGCGCAGGGGGAGAGGTGCTGGATTTCCATAGCCATGCGCCTTTGCGCTATGGCAAGGCTGGGTTTGAAAACCCGTTCTTCCTTGCGCGTCATCCCGATATCGCGCTTGTACCCGCCGCGTAGCCGCGCGCAGATTGCGGCGCAAGCGGTACCAAAAGCCTGCAAAATGTCATCCTTCTTGCGCAATTCACCACAAACCCGCCGGAATTAACCGGTTATTTACGATTACTAACACCACAGTTTATTGCCGTAGGAACATGATATGACACGCAAGGTTACCAAAGCTGTATTTCCTGTCGCTGGTATGGGCACGCGTTTTTTGCCCGCAACGAAATCTGTGCCAAAGGAGATCATGACGCTGGTTGACCGGCCTCTGATCCAATATGCAATTGACGAAGCGCGCGAAGCGGGGATTACAGAGTTTATCTTTGTCACCTCGCGCGGCAAAGGCGCTTTGGAAGATTATTTCGATCGCGCGCCCGAATTGGAAGCCTCGCTTGCTGCGAAGGGCAAGACCGCGCTTCTGGATATCTTGAGCGCCACCAATATGGATAGCGGCGCGATCGCCTATGTGCGCCAGCATCAGGCGCTTGGTCTTGGCCATGCCGTGTGGTGCGCGCGCCATCTGATCGGGGATGAACCCTTTGCCGTGCTTTTACCCGATGATGTGATCGCCGCTGATACGCCTTGCCTGAAACAGATGGTCGAAGCCTATGCCCAAACTGGCGGCAATATGATTGCGGCCATGGAGGTGGCCCCAGACAAGGCATCCAGCTATGGGATTATGGATGTGCCGCCTGCGATTGGCCGCGTGCTGCCGATGCGCGGGATGGTTGAAAAACCCGCACCCGGCACCCAGCCCTCAAATCTGGCAGCTATTGGGCGCTATATCCTGTCGCCTGATGTCATGCGCCATCTTGGCCAGATCACCCCCGGCGTGGGCGGTGAAATCCAACTGACAGATGCCATCGCCCGCGAAATTGCCGAGAAGCAGAATGTTTACGGCTTCCGCTTTGACGGGCAGCGGTACGATTGCGGATCAAAGGCGGGGTTCTTGCAAGCTACGGTGGCTTTCGGGCTTGCCCGGCGCGAGCTGTGTGACGAATTGGGCGATTTCCTGCTGGAAATGGTGGCCCAGCGCAGCGCCGCGCAATGAGGGCGGCCCCTGCGCCCTGCGCCCGTGTGGTCAGGCTTTGGGCGCGGGGCGCAGCGCGATGCTAGGCAGCCTTCCCCCATGGCAAGAACGCTGGTTTTCGTTTCGTATGGCGTGGAAGCGCCGCAGATACCGTGCGCGCGCCGTTTTGCGCGCGCGCCAGCTTGTCTGCCTCAGGCGCGGCGCATGGGGCCGCAGCGCTATCTTGCTGTTTTGCACGCTGCGCAATGAGATCGAGCGCATAGACTGGTTCTTGCAGCATTATCGCGCGCTTGGAGTGGGCCATTTCATCTTTGTCGATAATGGCAGCACCGATGGCACGCGTGCGCGCCTGCTGGCCCAATCCGATTGCACCGTCTACGGCACGGATGCCAGCTATAAGGCCGCGCGCTTTGGGATGGACTGGATCAACTGGGTGATGCTGCGTCATGCGCGCGGCCATTGGTGCGTGGTTGTGGATGCAGATGAATTGCTGATCTATCCGCATTGGCCCGACCGGCCCTTGCCCGCGCTGACAGACTGGCTGGAGCGGCAGGGCCAGCAGATCATGCCTGCGATGATGCTTGAGCTTTACCCCAAAGGCCCGCTGGACAGCGCGCCCTGTTTTCTGGGGATGAACCCTCTTGCCGCCTTGAACTGGTTTGATGCTGGCAATTACACGATTGCCCATAAGCCGTTGCTGGATTGCCTACTGATTCAGGGCGGGCCACGCGCGCGCCAGTTTTTTGCCGAAACCCCAAATCGCGCGCCAACGCTGACAAAACTGCCACTTGTGAAATGGAGCTTTCACACTGCCTGGGTCAATTCCACCCATACCATTCTGCCCCGCGCGTTGAACCGCAGTTTCGCAACGCAGGGGGGCGAGGGAATTTCTGGTGCCTTGCTGCATACGAAATTTCTGGCCACGGTGGTCGAGAAATCCCGCATCGAGAAGGCGCGCGCCGAGCATTTTGGCAATGCGCCCGTCTTTGATGCCTATTACGACCAGCTTGCCCAAGCGCCCGATCTGTGGTGCGCGCAATCTACCCGCTATGAGGGCTGGGCGCAGTTGGAAGCACTTGGCCTGATCTCGCGCGGGGGCTGGGGGTAGGGGCGCATTGTTTGTTGCAATTTCCGCCTTGATTCTGCAAAAGTAAAATTAACGCCTCTTTAGAGAAAAATGTGGCTTTCGTTATATATAAAACACGCGCCGTTCAGGCAGGCAAAAGGCGCGGGTGAGGATTGGCAGGTTCATGAGTTTGCTCGGTCAGTTCCGGCTGCGCGCAGAACGGCATATAAAGCTGTTTCGCTGCTTGCGCAAAAGCGCTGCGCTGCGCAAGCGGATTACACGCACAGACAGCATTCGGCCCCGCGATGTTCTGGCCTTTGTGGTGCTGCGCAATGAACTGGTGCGGCTGCCGTATTTTCTGGACTATTATCGCGCCCAAGGCGTGCGCCATTTTCTGATGGTCGATAACGGGTCAGATGATGGCACGGCCGAATATCTGGAAGGCCAGCGCGATGTATCTCTGTGGAGTACACAGGCCAGCTACAAGGGCGCAAGTTATGGCGTGGATTGGCTGAACCACCTGCTTTGGCTGTATGGGGCCGGGCATTGGGTGCTGGTGCTGGATGTGGATGAATTTCTGGTCTATCCGTTTTGCGATACCCGCCCACTTTCGGCGCTGACAGATTGGCTTGACAGTCAGGGGCGGCATTCTTTCGGGGCAATGTTGCTGGATATGTATCCCAAAGGCCCGATTTCTGCACAGCCCTATCACTCTGGCCAGAACCCGTTTGAAATTGCGCGCTATTTCGATGCGGGCAATCTGAGCATCCGGCGCAATGCCCGCTATCAGAACCTGTGGATACAAGGCGGCGTGCGCCAGCGCGTGATCATGGCCGCCGAGCCGAAGGCCGCGCCTGCCCTGAACAAGACACCGCTTGTGCGCTGGTCGCGCGCATATGCCTATATCAGCTCCACCCATACGATTTTGCCACGTGCCTTGAACAAGGTCTATGATGATGGGGGTGGCGAATTGGCTTCAGGGGTTTTGCTGCATGCCAAGTTTCTGAATACGATCCTTGCCAAAACGCATGAGGAACTGACACGCGGCGAGCATTATTCAGACAGCCGCGAATACCATGCCTATGCAGCCAGTTTGACACAGTCGCAGAATCTGTGGTGCACGTGGTCGACCGAATATATCAACTGGCGCCAGTTGGAGATATTGGGCCTGATGTCCAAAGGGGATTGGGCATGAGTGGGCCTTTGGGCATAGTGATGCTGTGCCACACTGCCTTGCACCGGGCCGAACAGGTGGCGCGGTTCTGGCTGGAGGCAGGCTGCCCGGTTGTCATCCATCTGGATCGCGCTGTCTCTGATGCGGATATGAGGGCCATGCGCGCAGCACTTGGCGCACATCCGCTCGTGCGGTTCAGCCCGCGCCATCGCTGCGCATGGGGATCTTGGCAACTGGTGGCCGCAACCCAGGATGCGGCAGAACTGTTGCTGCGCGACTTTCCCCAAATAGGCCATGTGCTGCTCATATCGGGGGCCTGTCTGCCTTTGCGCCCCGCGGCAGAGTTGCAGGCCCATCTTGCTGCCCATCCGCAGACGGATTTCATTGAATCCGTCGCGATCGAGCATGCAAACTGGATCACGGGGGGATTGTCGGAAGAGCGCTTTACCCTCTATTTCCCGTTCAACTGGCACAAACACCGCTGGGCCTTTGACAGTTTTGTAGAACTTCAGCGCAAGCTGGGCATGCGGCGCGAAATTCCGCGCCCGCTGCGCCCGCATATGGGGTCGCAATGGTGGTGTCTGACGCGGGAAACCCTGTCGGCCATTCTGAAAGATCCAAAGCGCAAACGTTATGAACGCTATTTCCGCCAGAACTGGATACCGGACGAATCCTATTTCCAGACGCTGGCGCGGCTGCATGCGCACCAGATCGACAGTCGTTCTCTGACGCTGGTGAAGTTTGATCGCAATGGCAGGCCGAACCTGTTTTATGATGATCACCTGCAACTCTTGCGCCGGTCTGATTGCTTTTTGGCGCGGAAAATCTGGCCAGAGGCCGGGCGTCTTTATGATTTTTTCCTGTCCGATGAACTGGTCAAGCAGCCGCGCTTGCCTGCCGAACCTTCCAAGATTGACCGCTATTTTGAACTGGCAGAGCATCAGCGCCGCGAGGGGCGGGCAGGGCTGTATATGCAAAGCCGCTTTCCCAGCCATGACAGCGGCGCGGCCAAGACAGCAGGGCCATATTCGGTTTTCTGCGGCTTTGACCATCTGTTCCAGAATTTTGAACATTGGGTCGGGCAGGTGACAGGCACGCGCGCGCATGGCCATTTGTTCGGGCGCGAGCGTGTGCAGTTTCATGGTGGCGCGCGGGTCTGGCATGGGGCCATCAGCGACGCGGCCGCGATCCGTGATTACAATCCGCGCATGTTCCTGACCAATCTGCTTTGGGCCACACGGGGAGAGCGACAGTGTTTCGCTTATGGCCCTGAAGATGCGATGGATCACGAAGTCAACTGGTTCATGGCCACCGATGCCAATGCAGAGATTCACGTCATTCGGGGCGCATGGATGCTGCCGATATGGCGGCGCGGAGAGGTTTCAGATGCGGTGGTGGCCGAAGTCGCGCGGCTGCACAAGCGTGAACAGGATTGGCTGGAGGTGCTGGAATCGCGCTGGGTTCTGGCGAAATGCAAGGTCTGGACAGTGGCTGAAATCCGCGCTGCGCCGGATGCGTGCTTGGCCGAGGCCGTGCGCGATAGCGCCACCCCTGCCGCGCTTGCGGCGCATGGGCTGGCCCCCCTGCAGGGGCTGGACGGGCTGCAAGAGTTTTTGACGGCGCTGCGCAATCGCGGCCTGTCCCCCCAATTTTTCAAAGATTTCAATACTTAACACTGAAAGACTACATCAATAACATGCCGCAATCAGCCCGATTTCAGTATTTTGTCATTCTTGCGGAAATGCGCACAGGGTCTAACCTGCTGGAAGCCAGCCTGAACAGTTTTGACGGGCTGGACTGTCTGGGAGAGGTGTTCAACCCCCATTTCATAGGCCACCCCAAAACCGAAACAGTTTTGGGGTTTGACAAGACAGCGCGTGATGCCGATCCCGGTGCCTTGCTGGCGCGCTTCGCCCAGAACCCAGCGCTTGCCGGGTTTCGCTTCTTTCACGATCACGATCCGCGCGCCTTGGCGCAGTTTCTGCCCGATCCGGCTTGCGCAAAGATCATCCTCACCCGCAACCCGCTGGATAGTTATATCTCGCTCAAGATAGCGCGCCAGACACATCAGTGGCGGCTTGGTGATGTTACCCAGCGCAAGGGCGCGCAGGTGGTATTTGATCCGGCCGAATTTCAAGACCATGTCAGCACGCTGCAAGGCTTTCAGCAGCAGGTGCAAGGGGTGTTGCAACGCAGTGGGCAAAGCGCCTTTTATCTGTCTTACGAGGATATCACAGAGCCGGATATCCTCAATGGTCTTGCCCAGTGGCTGGGCAGCCCTGCCCGGATTGCGGATTTGCCAAAAAAGTTAAAGCGCCAGAACCCGGAGCCGCTGGAGGAAAAGGTCATAAATCCTGAAGCGCTGGCCGAAGGGGTTGCGCGTCTGGATCGTTTCAATCTTGCGCGCAGCCCCAGTTTCGAGCCGCGCCATCCTCCGGTTTTATGGGCTTACCGTGCCTGCCGCAGCCAGCCTTTGGTATATGCCCCGTTACCCGGATGCCGGGAGGATGCCATTCTTGACTGGATGGCCCAAATTGATGGCGGCAGCCGGCAGGACTTGCTTGCCGATTTTACGCATCGCCAGTGGCGGGACTGGCAACGCGCAACACCCCGGCGCGTGGCCTTTAGCGTATTGCGTCATCCTCTGCGGCGCGCACATGAGAGCTTTGTGGATCAGGTAATCCTTGGCAGACGCGAGAATGTTCGCGCCTTTATCCAGCGCGTGACGGGGCAGGATTTGCCCAGCGCGCAAGACGATCTGCCGCATTGGGGCGTGGCGCAGCACCGTGCTGCGTTTCTGGGTTATCTGGAGTTTGTGAAAGCCAATCTGAACGGTCAGACAGCGCTTCCCATTCGGCCTGTCTGGGCCAGTCAGGCCCGGTTGATCGAGGGGATTTCTGCGCAATGCCCTTTGCACCGCCTCATTCATCAGGCGCATCTGCCCGAAGAATTGCCCTTATTGGGAAAGGCATTCGGGCAGGAACTGCCACCGTTCATACCCATATGGCGCAACCCCGCGCTGGAATTGGCGGAGATTTATGACCCCCAGATAGAGGCTGCGGCACAGGCCGCCTATGGGCATGATTATGCACTTTTGGGGGTTGGGCCGTGGAAGAGTGCAGGCTGAGCAGGATGCTCACGCCGCCTTGCTGGATTCGGTGCTGCTGAGAATGGCAAAAATCTTTGCAGGGTCTTCATTTGCGCGCAGTTTTTCGCAGATTTGCGGGTTGCGCAGCGTGCGCGAAATAAAGGCCAGCGCCTTGAGATGTTCCACGCCCGCTTCGCGCGGCGCGAACAGAGCAAAGACCAGATCAACCGGCGCCTTGTCTACAGAGCCGTAATCCAGCGGTTTTTCGAGACGGAAAAACACCCCCAGAACATGGTCAATCGTATCAAGTCGCGCATGAGGAACCGCCACACCATGCCCCACACCTGTCGGGCCAAGGGTTTCGCGCTCCTGAAGCGCCCCTATGACTGTCTCTGTATCCAGCGCATATACGCTTTGCGCAACTTCGGCGATACTCTGGAACAGACGCTTCTTGGATGTGGCCGCGCCGATGAAACGCACGGCTTTTGGATTAAGAAGCGTGGTCATATCCATTATCAAGTATCCCCTGATGTCTGATACGGGAACCACCCTTGGGGCCGTGCCCAAGGGTGGCATCGCAAAGTCTAAAATCTTACTGCGGGTCGATCCAGCCGATATTGCCATCATCGCGCCGATACACCACATTCAGCCCCCCGTGGCGTTCATTGCGAAACACCAGAACCGGGGAATGGGCAAGCTCCATCTGCATAACCGCTTCTCCTGCGCTCAAAGACGGAATTCGGGTTTCCATCTCTGCAATGATGATCGGCTGCAACGAGTCGGGTTCGTCTGCCGTGTCGGTTCCGTCCGAGGCGACGATATACGAGGATGCGTCGGCAAACTCAACAGGGGTTACGCGTTCGCGGTGGTGGTCTTTCAGGCGGCGCTTGTAGCGGCGCAACTGCTTGTCGAGTTTCTCGCGGCAGGATTCAAAGGCGGCGTAAATCTCGCTGGCTTGCGCGCGCGCAGCCGCTGTCAGCCCGGTGGAAAGATGCAGCGTGGCTTCGCAGACATGGTTATGCGCATCGCGTGAGAAGATCACCACGGCCTCTGTCGGGCGCTGCTGATACTTCTCGACCAATTCGCCGAATTCCGCCTTTACATGGGTCTGCAAGGCTTCGCCTATGTCTATATGTCTGCCGCTGATCTGATACCGCATGCGCTTCTCCTCGCTGTTTTGGCGGAGCGGCTGCCCCGCCGGGTAATGCTGCGCTGCTTGCCGCTGGATGCCTGCGATGGTTGGTATCTCGCGGCTGTCCGGGCCTGCCTCTTACGATCATTTGGCAACGGATCACAGGGTGATGTCAATGCTTTCCGACAGTCATGCCCGTATGGGCACGCGCTTATTCCAGTCGGAAATCCGCGCCAAGATAGACGCGCCGGACATCGGCGTCGCGCACGACTTCGGCGGGGGTTCCTTCTTTCAGGACATGGCCATCATGCAAGATATAGGCCCTGTCCACAATGGCCAGTGTCTGGCTTACATTGTGATCGGTGATCAGAACACCAAGGCCGCGGGTCTTCAGATCGGCCACCAGCGCGCGGATTTCGCCCACGGCGATCGGGTCAACCCCGGCAAAGGGTTCATCCAGCAGCACATAGCGCGGGTTGGCGGCGAGGGCGCGGGCAATCTCCACGCGCCGCCTTTCGCCGCCAGACAGGGCAAGCGCGGGCGAATCAGAGAGGTGCTCGATCGAGAATTCCTGCAACAATTCACGCAGGCGCGGGGCGCGGCGTGCGCGGTCGGGTTCGGCAATTTCCAGCACAGCCATGATATTCTGTGCCACGCTCAACCCGCGAAAGATTGACATTTCCTGCGGCAAATAGCCCAGCCCAAGACGCGCGCGCCGATAAAGCGGCAAACCTGTGGCATCGGCCCCATCAATTTTTACCTGACCGCCTTCATGGCGCACAATCCCTGCAATGCAATAAAAGCATGTTGTCTTGCCGCAGCCATTTGGCCCCAGAAGGGCCACCACTTCGCCGGGGCGCACATGCAAGGATATATCGCTGATGATCACACGCTTGCCATAGCGTTTTTGAAGATGCGCAACCTCTAGACAGGCGCTGCCGGGATCAGATAATTCTGGCTGCATGGTATCAGGGATTGGTTTGGATCAGGGTTCGGACATTGCCATCCATGCGGCCTTGTCCTGTGCGCAGGTTCACATCCAGCCTGTCGCCCGACAGAATATTCTGGCCCTGTGTCAGGATTACATCACCCAACATGCGCACTGTCCCAAGTACCACTTCATAGATAGCATCCTGTGCTTCCGCAGCCTCTTCGGATGTTACCAAAGTAACCCCGCCCGATGCCTCCAGCCTCTCAATCCGCCGCTCACCCTCGGTTGCGTAAAATATGCGGATAAGCGGGGCGGCAATGCGCATTTCACACTGTCCCAGAACGTCATTGCCAGAAAACACGGTTTCTCCGGTTGTGTTGTCAACCTCCAATTGGTCGGCGCGGATTTCGACAGGAAGACCGCGTACCGCGTTCATGCCTGACAAGGTCAAATTCGTTCCCTGCGCTGCAAGCGGAGCGCTGCCAAGCGCGAACAGCAGCGCCGTTGTCAAAGAGTATGTCAAAAACCGCACGCGGCTGTCCCTTTCATTCTTCTGGCAGATATAACAGCCTAACATTGCCCCGGAAGGCAAGCAAATAACCCCCGGCATCTGCCGGACTTGGAATAACTTCGACATAATCGGCGGAAATCTCGCCGGGAGGGCCATGGGCAGTGATCCCGCCAAAGCCCTGAATATGGGTTTTGCTCAGTGCTGCCCGCAGAAGTGGCATTTGTGCAATATAGCCATCCGGCGGCTTCAACTCGACATCCCCCTCCAGCCGCAAGAGGTCATCGGCCTGATCAATCTGTCCAGTATCACCCCGAAAATTCACACTGCGATCCGAGGGAAACTGCAATATCCCGGCGGGGTGTTCGAGGGTCAGAAAGATCGGGCTGTCTTGTTGCAGCTCTTGCGCCGAGCGCACAGTTTGCGCCGTGATTGTCAAGGCCGTGTCATCTTGCGTCATGGCAGCAAATCGCGCCGCGCCGATCCGCGGCTCGCGTGTCAGTTCGACAACATCAATATCTGCCAGTTCGATAGCCCGTTGCGGATCAATGCTGCGCGAAAACAAAAATACGGTCGACAACAACGCCACCGCGCCCAGTGGCAGCACCAGCCGCGCCAAACGCAGCACTTGTGCCCCCATGCTGGAATATCGGCGCGCTCGTGCCATGCTGGCCCTCAATGCGCGAAGATATCGGTTTCTGGCCATCCCAGAAGGTCTAGCTCTGCGCGGATAGGCAAGAAGGCAAAACACTCTGCGGCACGCGCGGCCCGCCCTTCGCGCGCCAGCATCTCATCCAGCACCGCGCGCAATCTGTGCAGATGCAGCACATCCGAGGCCGCATAACTCTGTTGCGCCTCTGTCAGCCGCGCCGCGCCCCAATCCGAACTTTGTTGCTGTTTGGAGATATCCACGCCCAGCAACTCTGTCAGCAGGTATTTCAGGCCATGCCTGTCAGTATAGGTGCGCACCAGCTTGGAGGCGATTTTGGTACAATAGACAGGCTCTGTTCGCACCCCAAAGCTGTGGCGCAGAAGCGCAATATCGAACCGGCCAAAATGAAACAGCTTCAGCACGGCCTTATTTGTCAAAAGGCGCGTCAGATTGGGCGCAGGCTTGATGTCGCGTG
Organism: Roseinatronobacter sp.; assembly: GCA_022565265.1. GTDB lineage: Bacteria > Pseudomonadota > Alphaproteobacteria > Rhodobacterales > Rhodobacteraceae > Roseinatronobacter. Next base: position 11,081 of record JAIUNA010000017.1, read on the forward strand.
CGATATGCACAAGATGCGCTGTGCCATCGCCGCTTGATAGTTGCACCACGCAGAGCCGATCACGATGCGGGTGCAGCCCCATCGCCTCGCAATCAATAGCCACGACTGGCCCCAGATCGAGGTCATCAGGCAAATCATCGGCATGCAGGTGAATGGTCATTCGCGCCCCGTCTTGTCTCGCTATCTGTTCTTGATCGGGGCTATGGGGAATGGGGCCAAAAATCAAGCGCTTTAGGTGCTGCCGGGCCAAGCACCGCGCTGCATGAGAACCTTGCGCAACAGGCTGGGCTTGTCGGTCATCACACCATCAACCCCCAGATCAAGCAGCCGCATCATTTCGGGGGCGTCATTGATCGTCCAGACTTGCACCGCAACGCCCGCATGCTGCGCGGCGCGCAGAAAGCGCGGTGTGACCACCTCCAGCCCGTTCCATCGGGCGGGAATCTGCACAAGCCCGAAACCTGCCATGGGCATCGGAATGCCCCAACCCCGCACCCAAAGCCGCGCCACCTGAGCATGTGCGGGCGACCACAGCAAGCCCGGCCCCAGTCGCGCCAGCGCCTCGGCGGTACAGGCCGGATCAAAGCTGCCGATAGAGATACGCTCCAGCGCGCCAAGCCGGGTGATCAGATCACATAGCGGCCCGACCACTGCCCGCGATTTCGCTTCGATCGCGACATGAAGCGCCGGGAAATCCGAAAGCAGCGTTTCCAGCTTTGGAATTTCCGCGCCCCCCCGCGTGCGGATCTGGCGCAATTGCGCATAGTCCAGCGCGGCAATGGTGCGCGGATCATCGCACAGGCGCGTCAGGTCGGGGTCGTGGTGGATGACAACAACCCCGTCACGCGTTGCATGCACATCCAGCTCTACATGGCTGTAGCCAAGCGCTGCGGCATTGGCAAAGGCGGGCAGGGTGTTTTCTTCGGCTTCGAGCGCGCCCCCGCGATGCGCAATCGCAATAGCGCCGGGGGCAGCAAGAAAGGGGTGGCGAATACGCAAACTCATGCACCCATACTGGCGGGTTTTTCCGGCATGTCGAGAGTGTGTTTCCCCGCAGTTTTGATCTGGGTCATATTTTGCGCTTCCGGCGCTTGATATTTTTGATAGGATGTTCAGGGGGGGGCACTTATGTCAGACGCTGCGCGAGACGTTTCACAGCATATTCCGCGAAAGATTTGTCGGAACTCCGAGGCGCATGACACCGCCATTTTGACACTTGCCTTGCGCTCTTTGATGGCGGTGAAGGCGGAACATGATGCAAGCTGGCCGTTTCGGGTAGAGCCGCAGAGCCAGTTTTTTCAACCCAACCGACTGTCTTGAGTGCAGTTTCGGGGCCAGTTGACGCCGATATCCGCCCAAGGTCGCATTTGCCAAGGCGCAGACAAGCTGCCATTCTCCCCCGAATGACGGTTGCAAAAAGGGGTGGGCATGTCAGGGGAGTTTGACCAGATACCCGAAATCGCGCTGCAATGGTTTGAGGCCGGGCGCGGCGCTGTGCTGGCAACGGTGGTGCAGACATGGGGGTCTGCGCCCCGTCAGGCGGGCAGCCAGTTGGTGATTTCCGGCACGGGCGAGATTATGGGGTCTGTCTCTGGCGGCTGTGTTGAAGGCGCGGTGGTGCTGGAGGCCATTGAGGTGCTGGCCAAAGGCCAGCCACGCCTGTTGCGATTCGGCTTGGCCGATGAAACGGCATTCGAGGTTGGGCTTGCCTGTGGCGGCACAATCGAGATTCTGGTAGAACCCGTGGGCGCGCAGGCGCCTGCCTTTCCCGTGGATTTGCTGCGCGATCTGGTCGCGGCCCGCGCCGCGCGCCGCGCCGTTGCCTGTGTGACAGAGTTTGACACATGGGCGCGCGCCCTGAGCGGGCCAGATGCGCCGGGCATGGACGCGGCGTTTCGCAGCGATCTCTCTGGCCGCGATGCCCAAGGGCGAATGGTCACACTGCATAATCCGCCCTTGCGGCTGGTTGTGGTGGGCGCAGTGCATATTGCGCAGGCTTTGCTGCCGATGGCCCGGCTTGCGGGCTATGCACCAGTATTGGTCGATCCGCGCGAGGCCTTTGCCACGGCCAGCCGCTTTCCGGGTGAGAGGCTGTTGCATGACTGGCCCGATGCCGCGCTGGAGGGGATGGGGCTTGATGCGCGTACTGCCGTTGTCACCCTTACCCATGATCCAAAGCTGGATGACCCGGCCATTCTGGCCGCGCTGCAATCGGAAGTGTTTTATCTGGGGTGTCTGGGATCAACGCGCACCCATGCCAAGCGGCTGGATCGGTTGCGCGCCGCTGGCCTGTCAGAGGCGCAGCTTGCCCGGATAGCGGCCCCGGTGGGGCTGAATATCGGCGCGCGCAACCCCGCAGAAATTGCCCTTGCAACCTTGGCGCAGATCACGCTTGCGCTGCGGGGCGCGCGATGAGGTTCGGGCCTGTACCACTCGCAGAGGCGGAAGGGGGTATACTGGCCCATTCTGTGGCCCTGAGTTCGGGCCGGTTGCGCAAAGGGCGGGTGCTGGATGCCGAGGATCTGGCGCAGTTGCGCGCGGCCGGGCACGAGACCCTGATTGTGGCGCGGCTTGATGCGACAGATATACACGAGGATGCCGCAGCCCTTGCCTTGGCTCAGGCGCTGGTTCCCGATCCGGTAGCGGCTAGGCTGGCCTTGCGCGCTGTTGGCACAGGGCGGGTGAATGTCATTGCCACGGGGCCGGGCTTGGTGCGGCTTGATGCCGCGCGCATTCACGCGCTCAACCAGATTGACAGTGCGATTACTGTGGCAACCCTGCCTGATCTGATGCGCGTGGAAGCAGGCGCCATGTTGGCCACGGTCAAGATCATCCCCTACGGCGTTGGGCATGGCGCGGTGCAAGCCGCTTGCGGGGCCGGGGCCGGGGAAGATGGCACAGGCGCGCTGCGCCTGCTGCCACCCGTGATCCGCCGCGCAAGCCTGATCCAGACCTTTGTGGACAGCGCCGAGACCGGGGCAAAGGGCCATGCTGTAACCGCAGCCCGGCTTGCAGTGCTGGGCGTCGGGCTTGATCCGCTTTGCCTTGTGCCGCATGATGGGGGCGCTCTCGCCAGTGCGCTGGTACAGGCCGAGGGCGAGGTGATTCTGATTCTTACCGGCTCTGCCACATCCGATGTTTACGATACTGCACCACAGGCGCTGCGCGCGGCGGGCGGGGAGCTGGTGCATTTCGGCATGCCGGTTGACCCTGGCAATCTTTTGTTTCTGGGCAGGCTGGGCGCGCGCATGGTGATTGGCCTGCCCGGTTGCGCGAAAAGCCCGGCACTCAACGGTGCGGATTGGGTGATGGAGCGGATAATATGCGGCCTTGAGGTGACGCCCGGCACCATTATGTCCATGGGTGTTGGCGGGCTTTTGACAGAAATCCCCACGCGCCCCAGACCACGGCGGCAGGGCGAGGCTGCGGGGAGCACAGGGTGGACTAAGCCGAAGGTCGCATAGGCGGCAAAGCAAAAGCGTGGTCAACTGCGCGTATCACTCAAGGGAGGACTTGATGTCACATGTGAAAATGAAGGTGAATGGACGTGATGTCAGCGCTAGCGTAGAGGGGCGCACATTGCTGTCCAGCTACCTGCGCGATTTGCTGGGCATGACTGGCACGCATGTTGGCTGCGATACCAGCCAATGCGGGGCCTGTGTGGTGCTGGTAAATGGGCAGGCAATTAAATCCTGCACCGCCTTCGCCGCCGATCTGGATGGCGCCGAGGTGACAACCGTGGAAGGCATGGCCAATCCCGATGGCAGCCTTGGGCGCATTCAGCAGGCTTTTCAGGATTACCACGGGCTGCAATGCGGCTTTTGCACGCCGGGCATGGTCATGTCCACCGCCGCACTTCTGGCCGAAAACCCCAAGCCCACCGAGGAAGAGGTACGCCACTATCTGGAGGGCAATATCTGCCGCTGCACCGGATATCAGAATATCGTGCGCGCTGTGATGGCCGCGTCCGGGCAGGATGCCGGGGCGCTTGCCGCTGAATAAAAGCCCGATGGGTGCGTGGGTTCCACGCATTGCACCAGCCAAATTTAGGAGGATTTCATGCCAAAAGATGACGGCATAGGCGCCAGCACCAAGCGGCGCGAAGATGTGCGTTTCCTCACCGGGAACGGCAGATATACCGATGATATCAATTTGCGCGGCCAGAGCTATGTACATTTCCTGCGCTCGGATGTGGCACATGGCAGGATCAATGGCATTGACACTGCCACCGCCGCCGCGATGCCCGGCGTGCTGAAGATTTTCACCGCCGCCGATTTTGCCGCTGCGGGCGGTATTCCGTGCGGCTGGCAGGTGACAGACCGTTTCGGCAAGCCGATGCAGGAACCAAAGCACCCGATCCTTGCCGATGGCAAAGTGCGCCATGTGGGCGATCCCATCGCCGCAGTGGTGGCCGAAACCTATGAACAGGCCCGCGATGCGGCCGAGGCGATAGAGCTGGATATCGAAGAGCTGGAACCCGTGATCGACATGGTTGCAGCCCTTGCACCCGATGCGCCCAAGGTGCATGACGATCTGGCATCAAACCTTTGTTATGATTGGGGCTTTGTCGAGGAAAACCGCGAGGCGGTGAACGCGGCCTTTGAAAGCGCTGCCCATGTTGTCAGTCTGGAACTGACGAATAACCGCCTTGTGGCAAACCCGATGGAGCCGCGCGTGGCGGTGGGCGATTACGACCCTTGGGGCGACAATCACACACTTTATACCACCAGCCAGACCCCGCATGTTATCCGGCTGTTGATGGGCGCGTTCGTGCTCAATATCCCCGAACACAAGCTGCGCGTTGTCGCACCAGATGTGGGCGGTGGCTTTGGTTCCAAAATCTATCACTATGCCGAAGAGGCGTTTTGCACCTATGCCGCCAAAGTGCTCAAGCGGCCCGTGAAATGGACAAGCTCGCGCTCCGAGGCGTTTATCTCTGATGCTCATGGGCGCGACCACAAGACAAAGATCGAACTCGCGCTGGACGGCGATCATAACTTCTTGGCCATCCGCACCGATACCTATGCCAATATGGGCGCGTATCTGAGCACCTTTGCCCCCTCTATCCCCACTTGGTTGCATGGCACGCTGATGGCGGGCAATTACAAAACCCCGCTAATCTATGTGAATGTGAAAGCCGTGTTTACAAATACTGTGCCAGTCGATGCCTATCGCGGTGCGGGCCGGCCAGAAGCCACATTCCAGTTGGAACGACTGGTGGACAAGGCCGCGCGCGAGTTGGGGGTTGATCCCGTAGAATTGCGGCGCAAGAACTTCATCAAGGCTGATCAATTCCCATATCAAACCCCGGTTGCGGTTGTTTATGATACTGGCAATTACGACGCCACGCTCGACAAGATGCTGGAGCTTGCCGATTACGCGAATTTTGATGCGCGCGTGGCGGAAAGCAAAGCGCGCGGCAAGCTGCGCGGCTTTGGCATTGCCCATTACATCGAGGCTTGCGGCATTGCGCCATCCAACCTTGTGGGCCAGCTTGGCGCACGGGCGGGGCTTTATGAAAGCGCTTCGGTGCGGGTGAATGCGACAGGCTCTATCTCTGTATATACTGGCAGCCACAGCCATGGGCAGGGGCATGAAACCACCTTTGCCCAAGTGGTTGCCGATATGATCGGGGTGGATGCGACAAGCATTGAAATCCATCACGGCGATACCTCCAACACGCCAATGGGGATGGGCACATATGGCTCACGCTCGCTGGCGGTGGGTGGTTCGGCCATTGTGAAAGCCACCAACAAGATCATCGACAAGGCCAAGAAAATTGCCGCCCATCTGCTGGAAGCCGCACCAGAAGATATCGAACTGAAGGATGGCAAATTCTCGGTTGCGGGTACGGATAAATCCGTGGATTGGACAGGGGTAACACTGGCAGCCTATGTGCCGCATAACTACCCGCTGGAAGATCTGGAACCGGGGCTGGAAGAGACGGCCTTTTACGATCCATCGAACTTCACCTATCCCTCTGGCGCCTATGGTTGCGAGATCGAGCTTGACCCTGAAACCGGCAAGATTGATATCCTGCGCTTTATCGCGGCCGATGATTTCGGCAATATCGTGAACCCGATGATCGTAGAGGGGCAGGTGCATGGCGGGCTTGCGCAGGGCATTGGCCAAGCGCTGATGGAAAACTGCGTCTATGACGATCAGGGCCAGCTTTTGTCGGGCAGCTTCATGGATTACGCGATGCCACGCGCCGATGATGTGCGCGGCTTTACCGTGGATCATAGCTGCATCACACCCTGCACCCATAACCCGCTTGGGGTGAAAGGCTGCGGCGAGGCAGGCGCGATCGGATCGCCCCCAGCCGTTGTGAATGCCGCGATTGATGCACTGCACCGTGCGGGCCATAGCCATATCAGCCATATCGACATGCCCCTGACGCCTTCGCGCGTTTGGGCGGCGATGAACAGCTGAGGGAGGAAAGAGACCATGCATAATTTCGAGTTCGTAAAACCCTCGACACTGGCAGATGCCGTGGCCGCATTGGGGGATGGTGAGGCGCAGCCACTTTCGGGCGGCCAAACCCTGATCCCTTCCATGAAAGCGCGCCTGAATGCGCCGGGTCTGCTTGTAAGCCTGACAGGCATTGCCGAGTTGAAGGGCGTATGCCGTGAAGGCGATATGCTTGTAATTGGCGCGGCCACGACGCATGCAACGGTTGCCGCAGATGCCGCTGCAGATTTCCCCGGCCTTGCGGCCCTTGCAGGCCAGATCGGGGATCATGCTGTGCGTAACCGGGGCACGGTTGGTGGCTCTCTGGCCAATAATAACCCCTCTGCGTGCTACCCTGCCGCCGCTCTTGGCACAGGGGCAACCATTGTCACCAATGCGCGCGAGATTGCGGCGGATGACTATTTTCAGGGCATGTTCACCACAGCGCTGGAAGAGGGCGAGATCATCACTTCTATTCGCTTTCCGATCCCGCAAAAGGCGGCTTATGCGAAATTCCTCCAACCTGCCCCGCGCTTTGCGCTGACAGTGGTCGTTGTGGCGCAATATGCCTCTGGCGTGCGGGTGGCTGTTACGGGCGCGTCTGAAGGCGGGGTGTTCCGCTGGGCAGAGGCAGAGGCCGCACTTTCGGCCAAGTTTGATGCCGATGCAATTGCGGGCCTGTCGCATTCGTCAGATGGCATGATTTCCGATTTGCACGGCACGCCGGAATATCGTGCGCATCTGGTACGGGTGATGACCCAGCGCGCGGTACGCGCCGCACTATAGCGCGCGCCGAGTGTGCAGAAATGAAGGGGGCCTCTGCGGCCCCCTTTTTCGTTTTGGCCTTGGCTTTCGGGCAGGGATGCTTAGCTTGTGCAATAATTCGTGCTTTGCAGGAGGCTTTATGAGCATCGATCTACATTACTGGCCCACACCGAATGGCTGGAAAATTTCCATTGCCTTGGAAGAAATGGGGCTGCCCTATGCTGTGCATTACGTCAATATTGGCGCAGGCGATCAGTTCAAACCAGAGTTTCTGAAAATCGCGCCCAATAATCGTATGCCTGCAATTGTTGATCCTGAGGGGCCAGATGGCGCGCCGATCTCGATTTTCGAATCTGGCGCGATCTTGCAATATCTGGCGCGCAAAACTGGCCAGTTTTACGGCGAGACCGCGCGCGACCGTGTGGCGGTGGATCAATGGCTTATGTGGCAAATGGGCGGGCTTGGCCCAATGGCGGGGCAGGCGCATCATTTCCTGAAATACGCCCCCGCGCTCGAACCTGCCCAAGACCTGCCCTATGCGAAAGACCGCTACCGTAACGAAGTTGCGCGCCTGCTGGGGGTGTTGAACAAGCAACTGGCCGATAACCGCTATGTGGCGGGCGATTTCTATTCAATCGCCGATATGGCTATCTGGCCATGGGCGATCCTGTGGGAAGGACAAGAACAGACGCTGGAGGACAAGCCCCATCTGGCCCGCTGGCTGGACGAGGTGGGCGCGCGCGAGGCTGTGCAAACAGGCAAGGCACTTGGCGCAGAAAAGCGTGCTAACGTCCAGACAGACCGCGCGGCGCAAAAGGTTCTGTTTGGCAAGCGGGATTAAGAACAGGGCGCGCGGTGGCAATCCTGCCGCGCGCTTAGTCTTTCGGGGCAGAGCTATAGCGCTCGAACAGTTTGGCCTGCGCCATGAAAAATGCAAACAGCGCCAATGGCAGCACGAAAGTGCGGAAATTTACCCACATATCCGTAGATAGGCTCCGCCAGACAAGTTCATTTGCAAGCGCCATGGCGCCGAACATCAACGCAAGCCGCTTTGTCAGCAGCATCCAGCCCTCATGCCGCAAGGGCAAGGCCCCTTCCATCACCAGTTCCAACCAGCTTTGCCCGCGCGCAAGCCCGATGAACAGCAAGAGCGCGAAGATGGAATAAACGGCGGTGGGCTTCATCTTGAAAAACCGCTCGTCATTCAGCCAGACTGTCAGCCCGCCAAACACAACCACCATAATCAGCGTGACAAGCTGCAACTTGCTGAGCCGTCCCGACAATTTCCACAGCACCAATGTTGCCAGCGCCATGACCGGGATAAAGGCCGCTGTCAGAAGAATAAAGGCGTCATACTCAGTGCCGCCCAGACTGTAGCTTTGCCCGCGTGTGGTGATGTAGCCTGCGAAAAACAGAAATACCGGCCCAAGCTCCAGACCGATCTTCACCGCGGGGGATACCTGCCTGTCTGACATGTCAATCCTTGTTTGCTAGGGTCTTGCCGCTTATCACGGCTCAGGAGGCCAGACGCAAGACCACATCACGCCCCCGGCGAATATAGCGCAATTCGCTGTCTCCAATCGCGGTTACCTGCCCGCCATCCAGCGCCTCGCCAACTCTGACAGCAACCACATTCCCATTTGACAGGCGCACAAGCGCGCGCCGGTTCGAGGCCGTGCCCATCACCCCGATCAGATTGATCTGGCGCAGATTGATGGCGCGCGCCTGTGTTGCCTCGCGGGCGACAGAGGCCGAGGTGGGGATTGCTGGCACTGCGGCGACAGCTGCGCGCGCCGTTTGCACGGGTTCTGGTGCAGGGGCTGCTGCCGGGGCTGCGGCCACTTGGCGCGCGGCAAGGTTGCGTTCCACGATTGCGGCAAACTGGCTGGGGCGCGCATCAGGGCGTAGCGAGCGCGGCACGGCCAGCCGTGTGGCTGTTGCAAACGCGTCCGGGGTTGGTTCTGCTTCCGGGGTTTGTCCAAGCGGCTCTGGTCGGGCTTGGGGGCGCAAAGCGCTTAGCGCAATACCGCCCGGAGAGGCAAGGCTGGCTTGGGCTGTCGTAGCTGTATCTTCGGCTGGTGATGTGAGATTGCCGTCTTCTATCGCATCAGGCGCCGCGTCCGTGGTCGGGGCTGTGCTTGGGGCTGCGGGGGCCAATGCTGCCGGGCGCGGGGGGGGCACGGCGCTTGGCCGCCCCTGTGTGACGCCAATCACAAGCTCTGTCTCATCTGGCGTTGCAACTGTGGCCAAGATTGGGGGTGTTTCCGCCTGTGCTTCTGCCTGTGCCTGTGCGTCTGGCAGGGAAGCTTCCGCCTGCGCGGTTATTTCTGCCAAAACATCTTCCGGGATCAACCCTGCGGGGCGCTGCGGCGGGATTGCAGCAGGTGTGCCCGCGATGACCTCTATCTCGATCTGTTCTTGTTCACCCGGTGTATCGGCGGCAAGGGCCTCGCCATTTTCTACAGGCAAGCCATCTGCCGATGCCGCCGCCTCTGGCAGAGCTTCCAGCGCCAAAAGCTCTGAACGCAGGGGGGCTTGTGACAATTCTGCGAAGGCGGGTGGCGCGGCAGGAGAAATTGGTAGCGGCGCGTCCGGACGCGGTGCAATCACCCCGACAGAGCGCAGCCCTGCCGCGCGCCCACCTTGCAGGTCTTGCGCGGCAAATGGTACGGGGCGATCCATCTGGCCCGTGCTCTGCGCGCTCAGTTCGGGCCTGTCATCGGGCAATTGCTGGGCCGCATCTTCCAGACCAAGCGCCGCCTCGATATCATCAATCGCGCGTATGCTGTCATCTGGTGCCAGTTCAGGGGCGGGCGCTGCGATGATGCTTTCTGTCGGGGCAGGTGCCGCAATCTCCGACATGTCGTCACGCGCATAAAAATACACCGCCCAAACCGCCACTGCGACCAGCAACAAGCTGACGCCCCCAAGGATCAGAAGCGCGTTTTGTGCCTTGTTGGAGGGCGGGATTTGCTGATTACGCGCGCCAAAGATTGTCAGCCGCTCTGCTTCGCTATCCTTGGGTTTGCTGGCCTTTGGTTTGGTGGTGCCGCGTTCTCGCAGGGTGGCGAATGCGTCTTTGCGCGCGGGGGCGTTTGGTGCAGGTACCGCGCGCGTTGCGCTGTCATCGGGTGTGGGCTTGGGTGTGGGCGCACTGGCGCGTTTTGGCACGGTAAACTGTTTGGCGAATGCAGGCAATTTGGCCAGAACATTGCCTAATTCGGCTTTGCCGTCCGTGGCCCGTTTGCGCAGATCACGCAGATAGGGCGGAAGTTGGGGCAGCGCGGGCAGGACAGGGCCGGTTTTGCTGCCGCGTTTGCTCTTGTCCTGAACTGCCGCAGATACGCGGCGCGAGCGGAATGTCGCTGCCGGTTCCGCTATCGGGGCTGCGGCGGGGCTGGTTTTGAGTATCGGTGCGGCAAAAGCCTCTGCCGCTGCGGCAGGGGGTGTGCGTTTGGGTGCCGCGGCCTTGGGTGGGGTTTGCGGGGTTGTCAGCTCTGTTGTGCTGGTCGGTGTCTTTGAAGGTTCCGC
>JAIUNA010000018.1 GCA_022565265.1 Roseinatronobacter sp.
CAGCTCTTGGGCTCAGGGGCTGGGGCCCTCCATCTGGGCTTAAAGATCCCGGGGGGCGGCGATGGGTGCGCCATTGGTTCAAGTCCCAATCGGCGACGGGGCTGGCCCCCGCTTTTCTGGCGACGGGGCTGGCCCCCGCCTGTCCGGGTTTGCTGGTATGTCGCGGGTCTGCTCATTCGGCGGCAATCCCTTCAACGCGGTCTTCTATTTCATCGGCGGCATCTTGCAGCGCGGCCAGTGTGGCGGCATCGGGCTGCCAGTAATTGCGCTCATGCGCTTCTATCAGGCGGCCTGCCAGACGGGCGCTGGCCTGCGGGTTCAATTCGGCCAGACGGCGGCGCATGGCCTCGTCCAGCACAAAGGTTTCTGACAGGCGCTGATAGACCCATGGCTCTACCGTGCCCGTGGTGGCCGACCAGCCCAATGTGTTTGTTACTTGCGCTTCAATCTGGCGCACGCCTTCGGCCTTGTGCACCAAGAGCGCCTCGTAGAATTTCGGGTTCAGTGCGCGCGAACGGGTTTCCAGTGCGATCTGGTCGCGCAGGCTGCGCACCTTGCCGCTGCCGCGCGTCTGATCGCCGATATAAACAGGGGTATCCTGCCCGCCGCGTGCGCGTTTCACGGCGCGGGCAATGCCGCCCAGCGTATCAAAATAATGGTCAACCGTGGTCACACCCAGTTCCACGGATTCCAGATTCTGATAGGCCATATCCACGGTTTTCAGCGTGGCTTTCAGCAATTCCGCCTGTGCTACAGGCTTGCCATTCACCCCGTAGGCAAAGCCCTTGCGGGCCTGATAGGCATCGGCCAACTCATCCTCATCGCCAAAGGCAGAGCTGTCGACAAGCTGGTTCACATTGGAACCGTAAGCCCCTTCGGCATTGGAGAACACGCGCAAGGCCGCGGTTTCCAGATCAACGCCCAGATCACGCGCAGCGACCAGCGCATGGGCGCGGATGAAATTCTGTGCCTCTGGTTCATCTGCAAGGGCGGCTTTCAGCGCGGCTTCGGCCAAAAGGCGGGTTTGCAGGGGCAGCAAATCGCGGAAAATGCCCGAAAGTGTCATCACCACATCAATGCGCGGGCGGCCCAGTTCCGCCAGCGGAATCAGATCGGCACCAGACAGGCGGCCATAGGCATCAAAGCGCGGGGTTGCGCCCATCAGCGCCAAAGCCTGCGCAATCGGGCCGCCATCGGATTTGATATTGTCAGACCCCCAAAGCACCATGGCCACAGTGCGCGGCAGGCTGGGATGAGCATTCAGGATCTTTTGCGCCTGAACAGCGCCTTCGCGCATGGCAAAGGCTGTGGGCATGCGGAAGGGATCGAACGCATGAATATTGCGGCCCGTGGGCACAATTTCGGGGCTGCGCAGCAGATCGCCGCCGGGAACGGGGGCAATATATTCGGCACCCAGCGCGCGCATCAACCCGCGCAATTCATGGTCTTCCTGAAGGGCGGCATCCATCGCGGCGCGGGTGGCATCATCGGTTTCGACATTGGCCAGCAGTTTTGCGCGTGCGCCTGCATCAGGCTTGCGGCCCACAATATGCAGCCCTTCGGGAATAAGCGCATCTTCGCATTCCAGAAGTTTGATCCACAGCGGTTCCGGCCCGCCTGCCAGATCCACCGCCGCTGCCTGTTCGGCAATCAGCGTTTCCAGATCGGTGCGCGCGGGGTCATCCGCAGGTATCCGGCGCCAGCGTGTCAGGCTGTCTTTCAGCTCTTGCAGGCCCTTATAGAGGCCCGCTTGCGCCACAGGCGGGGTAAGATGGGTAATTGTCACCGCGCCAGAGCGGCGCTTGGCAAGGCTGGCCTCTGACGGGTTATTGGCGGCATAGAGGTAGATATTGGGCATCTCGCCAATCAGGCGGTCGGGCCAATCGCGCGCACCAAGCCCGGCCTGTTTGCCGGGCATGAATTCCAGCGCGCCATGCATGCCGAAATGCAAGATCACATCGGCGCGGTAGGTATTGCGCAGCCACAGATAAAATTGTGTGAAAGCATGGGTGGGGGCAAAGCCGCGCTCGAAGAGCAGGCGCATCGGGTCGCCCTCATAGCCGAAAGTGGGCTGCACCCCGACAAAGACATTGCCAAATTGCGCCCCCAAGACGAAGACGCCGCGCCCGTCAGATTGCACGCGCCCCGGCGCAGGCCCCCAGACGGCCTCTATCGCGGCCAGAGGCGGGCAGTTGCGCACCATTTCCTCGGCGGGGATATGGGCTGCGACATTGGCTTCTTGCCCATAGGTGGCAGAATTGCCCTTCAGCACTGCCGCGCGCAGATCATCCGAGGTGGCGGGGGGTGTCAGGCTATAGCCCTCGCGGGCCATCTGGTGCAGGGTGTTGAACAGGCTTTCAAACACATCCAGATACGCGGCTGTGCCAACTGCGCCAGCATTGGGCGGAAAGCCGAACAGCACGATACCCACTTTTTTATCGGCATTTTGCGTGCGCCGCAGGCGCACCATGCGCGCCACTTTCTCAGAGAGAGAGGTGATCCGCTCATGGCATGGGGCCATTTCGCGTGTGCTTTCCTCGACCTGACAGGCATGGGCGCAGCCGGTGCATTTATCGGCGCCGTGACGGCCCGCAAAGACAGTGGGGCAGGTTGCGCCATCAATTTCGGGCAGCGCGATCAGCATGGTGGTTTCCACCGGGCCAAGGCCAGTGCCAGAGGCCGCCCATTGCCCAAGCGTCTGAAATTCCAGCGGATGGGCGACAAGATAAGGCACATTCAGCGCCTTGAGCGCCGCTACGGCGGCAGGGCTGTCATTATAGGCTGGCCCGCCCACAAGGCTGAACCCTGTCAGCGAAAGCAGCGTGTCAACGCGGCCCGCATGATAGGCTTCAATCGCGGGGCGGCCATCCAGCCCCCCGGCAAAGGCTGGCAGAACCCCAAGCCCCTTGGCTTCCAGCGCGCGGATAACAGCATCATAATGCGCGGTATCCGAGGCGAGAAGATAAGAGCGCATCAACAAAAGCCCCACTGTGCCCACGGCATTTTCGGGGCGCGGCAGATCGGCGGCATTGGTGGTCATGCGGCTTGGAAGATCGGGGTGATAAAGTCCTACTTCGGGGTAATCAATCGGCGCTGCGGCTTTGATGCCGCGCCATTCGCTGCGGCTGGCATAGCGCGCGATCAAAAAGCGCATCATCGCTTCGATATTTTCATCCGAACCGCCCAGCCAATATTGCATGGACAAAAACCATGCGCGCAGGTCTTGCGCCTTGCCGGGGATGAAGCGCAGGATTTTGGGCAGGCGGCGCAACAGGCTCATCTGTTTTTCGCCAGAGGCGGGCTTGGTCTTGTCACCGCCCCCGCGCAGCTTTTTCATGATCTTGGCAATGCCTGTGGCGGGTTTCATCATGTCCAGATCGCCCATTTTCGTGAGTTTCACGATCTGGGGATCGCCAATCACACCGATAAAGGCATCACAGCGCGCCCGCGCGGCCTGCAATTCGGGCAGGCAGGCGGAAACATGTTCCTCAATGAACAGAAGATTGGCGACCACGATATCGGCGGCATTTATGGCCGCCTTGGCCTCTGCGAGTGCGGCAGGGTTTTCGGCCCATTCGGCAGCCGCATGGATGGAGACATCCAGCCCCGGAAAATCCGCGCGCAAGCGCGGCAGAACGCGCGAGGCCGGGCCAGCCGCATGTGCGTCAAGCGTGACGACAACAAAGCGGTATGGTTTGGGCTGGAGCGCGCTGTTATCGAGCATAATGGGCCTTTGCCTCGTAAAGCGTATCGACCGAGATTTCGTTCAGGCCTTTTTCCACGGCGAATTTTTCGGTATTCCGGCGGGCTTTGCCGCGCACGAAGAAGGGGATTTTCTTCAGTTCACGCTCGGCGCAGCTGAGCCAGACGATATTGTCCAAAGATGCAACTGCGGTTTGGGGAGGGGCGGCTGGCGCGGGCATCGAGCCCGCTTCAGCCGCGGCCGCAGGCGCGGCGGTGGGGTCGAGCGGCAGAGGATGTGCCTTGCCCCCATGATGCGAAGGGCCAGCGGCATCGTGGAATTCGAAATCTTCGCGGAACATGGTGAGAAGATGTTCCTCCAGCCCCATGACCAGCGGGTGAACCCAGGTATCAAACAGCACATTCGCCCCTTCAAACCCCATCTGGGGCGAATAGCGGGCGGGGAAATCCTGCACATGCACAGGCGCAGAGATGACAGCACAGGGAATGCCAAGGCGTTTGCCGATATGGCGTTCCATCTGTGTGCCAAGGATCATCTCTGGCGCGGCCTCTTCGATCGCGCGTTCGACTTCGAGGTAATCATCGGTGATCAGCGCTTCCAGCCCGAAGTCGCGCGCCAATGCGCGCAGGGGGCGGGCCTGTTCGCGGTTGTAGCAGCCCATGCCGCACACTTCGAAGCCCATTTCATCGCGCGCAACCTTGGCTGCGGCCATGACATGTGTGCCATCGCCAAACAGGAACACGCGCTTGCCGGTAAGATATGTGCTATCGACCGAGGCCGCCCACCATGGCTGGCGCAGGCGGGATTCGTCCACGGGCAAGGTGCTGCCAGACAGCGCGCGCACCTCTGCGATAAAGGCGCGGGTGGCATTCACGCCGATAGGGATCGTTTTTGTAAAGGGCTGCCCCAGTTCTTTCTCGCACCAGCGCGCAGCAGATTCTGCCGTTTCTGGATAGAGCAGCACATTGAAATGCGCAGCGCCCAAGCGCGTGATATCGGCCGGGCTGGCACCCATGGGGGCGGCCACATTCACCTCTATCCCCAACTCAGACAACAGGCCCGTAATTTCGGCCAGATCATCGCGGTGGCGAAATCCCAGCGCTGTGGGGCCAAAGATATTGCAGGTTACACGCTCTGTGCGCGCCATGGGCCGGGCCAGCACGCGGCAGATTTGCAAAAATGCCTCGTCACAGCCAAAATTCTCTTTGCGCTGATAGCTGGGCAACTCCAGCGCAATCACGGGTACTGGCAGGCCCATGGTTTCGGCCAGGCCGCCGGGATCATCCTGAATAAGCTCTGCGGTGCAAGAGGCCGCGACAAGCAGCGCCTGCGGTTGAAAGCGGGCATGGGCATCGCGGGCCGATTGCATGAACATGCCCGCCGTATCCGCACCCAGATCGCGGGCCTGAAAGGTGGTATAGCTGACAGGTGGGCGGTGATTGCGCCGCTCTATCATCGTGAACAAGAGATCGGCATAGGTATCGCCCTGCGGCGCATGCAGCACCATATGCAGATCGCGCATGCCTGTAACAACGCGCATCGCGCCAACATGGGGCGGGCCTTCATATGTCCAGACCGCAAGCTTCATGTCCGGTATCCTGTATTGCGACGAATGAAGGCCGTCATTCTGCGGCCTCCAGCATATTGGGGTGCTGGCCACGCAGCAGGGCGCGGCGGCGCAGCGGACGGGCAAAGAGGGCGGCCAGATCGCCTGCCTGCTCGTAGAAATGGATGGGGGTGAAAACCAGCTCTATGGCCCATTTCGTGCTCAGGCCCTCGGCCTCCAGCGGGTTGGCAAGGCCAAGGCCGCAGACTGTCAGATCGGGGCGGGCAGCGCGCACGCGATCAAGCTGCAAATCCACATCCTGCCCTTCCGAAATGGTGGGGCCAGCCGCAATCAGATCCAACTCCGGCCCATGCAGATCGGCATGCAGATAGGGTGTGCCAATTTCCACGGCCCGCATACCGCATTCGCGCGTCAGAAACCGCGCCAGCGGCATTTCCAACTGGCTGTCAGGCATGAAGAAAATGCTTTTGCCGCGCAATGTCTGGGCGGCAGCGGCAATGGCTTTTTCGGCGCGCGCGCGGGGCGCGGCCACAACCTGATCCCCCTTTTCCGGGCCAATCCCGAATGCGGCGGCCCCGGCCTTTAGCCAAAGGGTGGTGCCTTCGGCGCCGAAGGGGAAGGGCGCGGATATATGCTGCGCCCCGCGCCGGATAAGGGCGGCATGGGTTTCGCCAAGGAAAGGCTGGGTCAGGGCGAATTGGGTATTCGGGCCGATAGCCGCATCAAGTGCGGCGCGTTTGGCGGGCAGGCAGCGCACGGGCGCAATCCCGATCTGAGCCAGCAACGCCAGCGCCTGATCTTCCACCACATCGGGCAGCGCGCCCACCAGCAACAGCTCTTTTGCCTGCGTTTCTTGCAGGGCGGGAACCATGGATGCAAGGCAGGCATCCTCGCCCTCGGTAAAGGTGGTTTCAATGCCAGAGCCAGAGTAATTGAGTACCCGCACAGCCGGGCCATGCGCGGCACTCAGGCGCTGGGCGGCGCGCGCCAGATCCAGCTTGATCACCTCGGACGGGCAAGAGCCGACAAGGAACAACTGGCGGATATCGGGGCGGCGCTCCAACAGGCGGGCCACTTCGCGATCCAGCTCTGTATTGGCATCGTCCATCCCGGCCAGATCTTTTTCTTCCAGAATTGCAGTGCCGAAACGCGGTTCGGCAAAAATCATCACACCCGCCGCCGATTGCAGCAAATGCGCGCAGGTGCGAGAGCCGACAACCAGAAAAAACGCATCCTGCATCTTGCGATGCAGCCAGATAATGCCTGTCAGGCCGCAAAACACCTCGCGCTGGCCCCGTTCCTTGAGAACAGGTGTATCCTTGCACCCGCCGCTCATGCCGACACCTGCTGTCCGGCAACGGCTTGTGCCCCAAGCCGTGCCATGCGCAATTTCCAGACAAATTGAATGGCGTTGATCACATAGGCCACATAGGCCACCAGCGCGAGCAGCATCAGGCTGTCTGGCGTCATGGCGCCCATGAATAGCGCCACCAGATACCAGGTATGCAGCGCGATTACGCCAAAGCTGACAACATCTTCCCAGAAAAAAGCAGGGGCCAGCAGATATTGCCCGAACACTTCCTTTTCCCAGATCGCGCCTGTGACCATGATTGTATAAAGCGCCAGTGTCTTTGCGAGCACCGAAATCGTTGCGGCCATATAGCCTTCGCCTGTCATCAAAAAGCGAATGACAAGCGCGGCTGATACGATGCAGATCAGGAATTGCACAGGGGCCAGAACACCTTGCACCAGCGTCCAGCGAGAGGCATCACGCCTGCGGCGCTGCTCTGGCGTGTAAAGCGCGGGATACGGATTCTGCGCCATAAGGCCCCCCAAAGTTCGATTCCTTGCCTCAATTCTAGTCTCGGTTTGCGGCGAGTGTCAACTAAAACTTACACACCTTGTGCCGGGGTTGGCAAAGCTGATTTACGGTGCTCTTGCGCCATTTCCGAAAGAAATCATTGAAATTCAACTCATAATTGGTTGGTTCTGCCTGTTCATGATTGCAAGCTTCTTGTCGTGTAAGTTTTATTTGACATTTGTCAGCGTTCCTGAGACGGTATTTGGGAACGACTCTCTGGCGTGCTTTTGGGCCATGACTCAATGCTGGAGAGAGGTGCTGCGGGGGAGTGACTCATGGATGGACGGGCGCATTCGGAACGGCAGCATGGGCGCGAGGTGACATTGTCCTTGCGCAGTTTCGCAATGCGGGTTGTGTCGGAGTTGCGGCGCTCTGTGGAAACGGCGCAGCGCAGTTTCTGCCCCGATCTTGCTGGACAGATTGTGGCCTATGCACGCAGTGGTGATCAAAGCCGCCTGAGTGCTATCTATAGTGAGTTGCAGCGCCGCAGGGTGACAGCAGATGAAGTGATGGATGTCTATCTGCCGCATGCTGTCACTGTGATAGGCCATCAATGGCACGAAGAAGAGATCGATATTCTGCATGCATCAATGGCCTGCGCGCGCATGCAAACAGTGCTGCGCGAGATTGGCCATGCCTGGGTTTCGGACAGAAGCGGGCGGCAAGGGGATGGGCGGGTGTTGCTGACATTGCCAGTTGGCGAACAGCATACGCTGGGCGCAATGCTGGCGGCCAATCAATTGCGGCGGCGCGGCGTCTCCGTGAAGGTGATGCTTTTGCCGGAAATGGCCGAGTTGCGCGCGCTCATAGAGCGCAACCGGTTTCATGCCGTTTTCATATCGGTTTCCAACCTGTCTTCTTTAACGCCCTGCGCGGCCATGGTGCGCGAGTTGCGCATGGTGTCTGGGCGGGAAATGCCGATCATCATTGGCGGGGGCTTGGTTTCAAACGAAATTGTCGGTAATGATCCATGCCGAATCGCAGAAATTACAGGCGCGGATCTTGTTACAAACGACATTGACCAAGCCCTTCATTCTTGCGGCATTCAGCAGATCAGCGCGGCTGCTGAGTAGCGTTAGAGTCGCTCGAAATCCGCGAATAACGCTGTCATTGAGGCAGCAGGAGGGAAACGAGTGACCTTGCCAGATAATGGGGGCCTATCTCTGTCGGAAGAGGTTGCAAGGTTCGTTGATGACCCGTTCATCGCGTCCGTTGTGACTGGGCTTGCCGATATCTGTTTGATTGTCTCGCTTGCTGGCAAGATCATGACAGCATCTGGCAAAGCCAGTTCTGCGCAGGCAACGGTTGTTCCCGGCTGGAAAGGCGCGCAGATTGACAGCTTGCTGGATATCTCTTCTGCGACCAAGCTGCGCCGCAGGATAGACCAGTTGCGTCAGGAAGAGCACGGGGTTGCCCCCAGATGGACGGAATTAACGCATGTTCTGCCGGGAAATGATGTGTTGCCGGTACGCTATGCGCTGTATCTGCTGCCCGGCCGCGACCATGTGCTTATGCTTGGGCATGATCAGCGGCCCACGATAGAAATGCAGCAACTCCTGCTCAATGCGCAGATCGCATTGGAGCGTGATCACGAGGCCCAGCGCGAGATTGATACACGCTATCGCTTGCTGATGGATTTTACATCGGATGCGATTGTGCTGATTTCGGCGGCAACCGGGCAGATGGTGGATATCAACCATGATGCCGCCGCCATTCTGGGCCGGGCGCGTGCCGATCTGGTGGGCAAGCCGCTGGCCGAATTTCTTACAGGGCAAACGCGAGAGGCTCTGATGGCGGGGCTGGAAGCCTCTGGCATAGCGGGTGCATCTGCCTTGCTGGAAGTCGAGGTGAAATCCTCGCAACGCAAGGTGCAACTCAGCGGGAAAATGTTCCGCGCCTCTGGCGAGCAACTGGCCATTTTGCGCCTGACAGACCCAGACGGCGGTTCGGTGGGCGATCAGCGCCTTGCCGCCAATCTGCGGCAATTGTTCAATCATGGCTCTGATGCGATTGTCTTTGCCGATCGCGACGGCAATATCCTTGCGGCAAGTGAAACATTCCTGAACCTGACAGATTCCCCATCCGCCGCTGCGGTGCGCGGGCGGTCTTTGTCGGAGTTTTTGGCGCGTGGCGTGGTGGATTTGCGCGTTTTGCTGGAAAATGCCCGCCGTGCCGGGCAATTGCGCATGTATGCCACCAAGCTGAACACGGATTTCGGCGCGCAAATCGGGGTAGAGGTGTCTGCCACATGGCTGGATGATCAGTTTGATCCGGTTCTGGCGCTGGTTTTGCGCAACGCCTCCAGCGCGGGGGCCTTGCGCCCCGAAGCGGGCGGGCCAGACAGCAATATGCAGGGTGTGATCGAATTGGTGGGGTCATCCACCCTCAAAGACATCGTGTCCGAGACAACCGATGTGATTGAGAAAATTTGTATCGAGACTGCGTTGGAACTGACACGCAACAACCGCGTTGCCGCTGCCGAAATGCTGGGCCTGTCGCGGCAATCCTTGTATGTCAAGCTGCGCAAATACGGGCTGCTAAGCAAAGAAGAAGGGTAAAGCCGCGCTATCTGTCATGGTGTGGCGCGGAATTTGATCTGCGTCAATTTAAGTTGTCACCAGATATGTAAACTTGTGTTTACACACTGGAGGGAACCCATGCGAATCGTCTTTGTCCATCCGAATTATCACTCTGGCGGCGCGGAAATTGCCGGAAGCTGGCCGCCTGCATGGGTGGCCTATCTGACAGGGTCGCTCAAAGCCGCCGGATTTGACGATATTCATTTCATTGATGCGATGACAAATCACATTGATGATGACACGCTCCGCGCCAAGCTGGCAGAGCTGAAACCCGATGTGGTGGGCACAACCTCTATCACGCCATCAATCTATGTGGCTGAAGAAGTGATGAAAATCGCGCGCGAGGTTGCGCCAGAGTGTATTACCGTGCTGGGCGGTGTGCATGCCACATTCATGTTCCGTCAGGTGCTGAGTGAGGCACCATGGATTGATGTGATCGTACGCGGCGAGGGCGAAGAGATTGTTGTTAATCTGATGCAGGCCATCCGCGATGGGCGCTGGCCTGCGGATCGACGCAAGATACAGGGCCTTGCCTTTATCGAGGAGGGCGAGATCGTTGCCACGCAAGCGGCCTCGACCGTCAAAAACCTTGACGGGATCAAGCCCGACTGGTCGATTCTGGAATGGGACAAATATATCTACGTGCCGCTCAATCGCCGAGTGGCCATCCCCAATATGGCGCGGGGGTGCCCCTTTACCTGTTCTTTCTGTAGCCAATGGAAATTCTGGCGTGATTACCGCGTGCGCGACCCGAAAAAAGTGGTCGATGAGATAGAGGATCTCGTGGAAAACCACGGTGTCGGTTTTTTCATTCTGGCCGATGAGGAACCCACCATCAACCGCAAGAAATTCATCGAATTTTGCGAGGAATTGATCGCGCGCGATCTGCCGCGCCGCATTCAATGGGGCATCAATACCCGCGTAACCGATATCATGCGCGACAAAGAGTTGTTGTCTTTCTACCGCAAAGCCGGGCTTGTGCATGTCTCGCTTGGCACCGAAGCGGCCGCGCAAATGAAGCTAGACCAGTTCAACAAAGAAACCACAGTCGCCCAGAACAAAGAGGCCATTCGCCTGCTGCGCGAGGCTGATATCTTTACCGAGGCGCAATTTATCGTTGGGCTGGACAATGAGACCCCCGAAACGCTGGAAGAAACCTATCGCATGGCGTGGGATTGGCAGCCAGACCTTGCGAATTGGGCCATGTATACGCCTTGGCCCTTTACGCCGCTCTTTCAGGAATTGCGCGATCAGGTAGAGGTATTCGACTATTCGAAATACAATTTCGTAACCCCGATCATGAAGCCCAAGGAAATGACGCGCGGCGCATTGCTGGAAGGGGTGCTGAAAAATTACCGTCGTTTCTATATGCAAAAGGCGCTGTTCCATTACCCATGGCGCGGCACGGGATACCGGCGCAAATATCTGTTGGGCTGTCTGAACGCCTTTCTCAAGGCCGGGGTGCAACGGCAATTCTATGATCTGGGCAAACACGGGTATTTCAGCCTGAAGCCGCGCGATGATCTGGATTTCGGGTTTGATATGACGCGCACCATTGCCGATGCGCAAATGGCCGATTGGGAAGATCACGCCGATAAAAAGCGCAAGGCACAGGAACGGCGCGAGGCATTGCGCGCGCAGGGCAAGGCGCGCGCCGAGGAACGCAACGCCATCAAAGCCTGCGGTGGCGGTGGCCAGATGGATGCGGAAGACCCGCCTGCCCGCGCCTTTCGCATGCCAAATGGCGCTGAAGCAACACGCCGCGAACCTGCGGAATGAGCGCCTTGGCCGCCCCGGCACGCATTGGGCCGAATGCGGTCTTGCAGCATATCCCGGTTCTGGATGCCATGATCGGAGAGCGGCTGCGCAACGCGCTTCTCACCCGCGCTGGCGTGGCAGAACCGCCCGCCGATGCAGGCATGCTGCCTGAAGATGAGGTGGCGCGCCTGCACTATGCCGTGCGCCTGTTCCTGCCCGACCGCGCGGCGGAAATTCAGCGCGCGGCGGGGTTGGGCACAGGCGATTACATTCTGGCCCACCGCATTCCGCCCGCCGCGCAATGGCTTATCCGGCATGTTCCGGCATGGGCCGGGGCGCGGCTGTTATCTGCCGCGATTGCCAAGCATAGCTGGACATTTGCAGGCTCTGGCAAGTTCCGCATTCTCTGCCACAACCCCCTGACCTTTGAAATCGCAGCCAATCCCTTGGCTGTTGGTGGTGCGGATGGCCCGATTTGTGATTGGCATGTGGCCGTGTTTGAACGGCTGTTTGGCGCGCTGGTCTGGCCCGATGTGCGCGTGGTGGAAGTGGCTTGCGCCGCCACCGGCGCGCGGGCCTGCCGCTTTGTGTTCCGCCCGAAGGGGGCGAGGGCACCGCAATAGGCAAATTCCACGGCCTGCGGCCTTGATGCCGGGCAGGCTATATGTATCGGCTAGCTGCCATCACCTCTGCCGCACGCGCTAGCTGCGCGGCTCTCCCGTGACAGGGTCAAGCTTGAGTGAAATCTTGCTGCCATCATGGGTGAAAAACTCCACTTCCCAATAGCCTGCGTCATCCCATTCAATCTCGTCAATGAAGCGGATGTCGTAGCGTGCCTCCAATGTTGTGATGATGGCCGAAAGCGGCAGCGCCTTTGCCGGGGGGGTGCGATCTGACAGCGCGGGTGCGGCACTCAGCGCCAGCGCGACAGGGAAGATATAACGCAGTTTCACAGGGCACTCCTTTATCTGTTGCAGCGCAGATATGCGCGGCATGGGCCAGTTCAACCGGGCGCCCAAGGGGCTGCGCGGAAACGCGCGCACTGTCACGGCGAATTAACACTTGATGGAAGGCAAAATGTAAGGCAAAGTTTACAGCATGAGCGATCTGAGTCTTGAAACCCGCCCAAACCCGTCCGGCCTGCCGCACCCGCGCGCCATGCTGGAATTGATAAAGCCGATCACATGGTTCCCGCCGATGTGGGCCTATCTGTGTGGGAGCATCTCTGTCGGGGTCTGGCCCGACAGTTGGGCCTTGGTGGTGCTGGGTGTGCTTTTGGCCGGGCCGATTGTCTGCGGCATGTCGCAAGCCGCCAATGATTGGTGCGACCGCCATGTCGATGCAATCAATGAACCCAACCGCCCCATTCCATCGGGACGCATTCCGGGCCGCTGGGGGCTGTATATCGCGCTGGTGATGAGTGCCTTTGCGCTGTTTGTGGGCTGGCAGCTTGGCCCTTGGGGCTTTGGCGCGACAGTGCTGGGCGTGCTGGCCGCATGGGCCTATTCTGCCGAACCCGTGCGCGCCAAGCGCTCTGGCTGGTGGGGGCCGGGGCTGGTGGGGCTAAGCTATGAATCGCTGCCATGGTTTACCGGCGCTGCCGTTATCGCCGCCGGTGCGCCACGGTTTGAAATTGTGGCCATTGCGGTTCTGTATGGGCTGGGCGCGCATGGCATCATGACAATCAATGATTTCAAGGCGATAGAGGGCGACCGCCAGATGGGCCTGAAATCCTTGCCCGTTACGCTTGGCCCGGTAGATGCGGCCACAGTGGCAGGCACGGTTATGGTGCTGGCGCAACTGGTTGTGGTGTTCTTGCTGATAATCTGGGGCGCGCCTGTGCATGCGGGCCTTATCGCGCTGGGCATTGGGGTGCAAATCTGGGCCTTGGGCCGCTGGCGCCAAGACCCGGCCCGCCTTGCACCGTGGTTTAATGGCACAGGCGTTGGCCCCTAGGTGCGGGGGATGATGGGTGCGGCCTTTGCGGTGCGGGGCTTGGGCGCATGACGCTGAGTTGGGGCCAGATTTTCCGCCTTGGGCTGGTGCAAGCCAGCCTTGGCGCGATTGTGGTGTTGATGACATCCACCCTCAACCGTCTGATGGTGGTGGAACTGTCTTTGCCGGTTGTCTTGCCGGGGTTTCTGGTGGCGCTGCATTACGGCGTGCAGATCACGCGGCCCAATTGGGGGCATCTGGCGGATCAGGGCGGCAATCGCACGCGCTGGATCATTGCAGGCATGGTCATTCTGGCGGCAGGGGGGGTGGGCGCGGCGCTGGCCATTCCGCTGCTGGAAAGCAATTTTGGCCTTGGCCTTGCGCTCTCGCTGCTGGCCTATGCGGTGATCGGGCTGGGGGTTGGGGCCTCTGGCACATCGCTTCTGGCGCTTTTGGCCACTGCCACTGCCGAACATCGCCGCCCGGCTGCGGCCACGATCACATGGTTGATGATGATCGCAGGCATTGCCCTGACAGCGATCGTGGCAGGCAAATTCCTTGATCCCTACAGCCATGCGCGCTTGCTGATGGTCGTGGCGATCATCTGCGCGGGCGCAGTGGCGGTAACAACACTGGCTGTCTGGGGAATAGAGCGGCGCGTGATTGCGCGGCCCGCCCCTGCGCCTCAGCGCTTTCGCGATGGGATTGCCGATATCTGGGCCGATACCCGCGCGCGCCATTTCACCTTTTTCGTGTTCCTCTCCATGACCGCCTATTTCATGCAAGAGCTGATCCTCGAACCCTATGCCGGATTGGTATTCGGCTTTACGCCGGGGCAATCTACGCAGATGTCGGGCGCACAGAATGGCGGGGTTTTTCTGGGCATGGTGCTGGTGGGGGTTGCGGCCTCTGGGTTGCGCATCGGCTCGCTGCGGGCTTGGGTCGTGGCGGGGTGCGCTGGTTCTGCGCTGATGCTGGTGGCGATTGCGGGCGCAAGCCTCTGGGTGCTGCCGCTGGGTCCGCTGGTGGTGGCACTGGGGTTCTTCAATGGCATGTTTGCCGTGGCCGCGATTGGCGCAATGATGCAGCTTGCGGGCGAGGGGCGCGACAAGCGCGAAGGCGCGCGGGTTGGCCTATGGGGCGCATCACAGGCGATAGCGGCAGGGTTTGGCGGGCTGACAGGGGCCGCGCTGGTAGATCTGGCGCGCAGCCTTTTGCCGGTGGCCGATGCCTTTGGCGCGGTCTTCCTGTTTCAGGCGACAGTTTTCGTAGCGTCTGCGGCCTTGGCCGCGCGCATCATGTCACCGCGCCCAAAGGCGCTGATGGTTCCGGGGGAATAGGCCATGCAATATGATGTTTTCGTTGTGGGTGGCGGGCCTTCGGGGGCCGTTGCCGCAGAGGATTTGGCGCGCGCGGGCCGCAAAGTGGCGCTGCTGGACAGGGCGGGGCGGATAAAGCCTTGCGGCGGGGCCATCCCACCGCGCGCCATTGCGGATTTCGATATTCCCATGTCGCAGGTGGTGGCGCAGATCACCACGGCGCGCATGATCTCCCCCACAGGCCGGGCGGTGGATATTCCCCTCGAAAATGGCTTTGTCGGCATGGGGGATCGCGAGCATTTTGACGAATTCCTGCGCGCCCGCGCGGCCAGCCACGGGGCCGAACGGCTGACAGGCACATTCCTGCGCATTGAACGCGATACAGCGGGAACCCATGTCATCTGGCGCGACAAGGCCAGTGGCGAGGAACGCCGCAGCGCCACAAAACTGGTGATCGGTGCGGATGGGGCGCGTTCCAATGTGGCGCGGGCCGAAGTGCCGGGGGGCGATAAAATCCCCTATGTGATCGCCTATCACGAGATTATCAAAGCCCCGCCCGCGAATGATGTGTATAACCCCGACCGTTGCGATGTGATCTATGATGGCCGCATCTCGCCCGATTTTTATGGCTGGGTGTTTCCGCATGGGGCACATGCCAGCGTGGGTATGGGGACAGAGATTAACGGCGCTGATCTGAAAAAGGCCACGGCGGATTTGCGCGCCATGTCGGGCCTGACAGGCTGCGAGACGATCCGGCGCGAAGGTGCGCCCATCCCGCTGCGCCCACTGGACAAGTGGGATAATGGCCGCGATGTGGTGCTTGCAGGCGATGCGGCGGGGGTAGTTGCGCCCTCGTCCGGCGAGGGGATATATTACGCCATGGTGGGCGGGCGTGTTGCCGCCACTGCCGCGCAAGCGGTGCTGGCCTCTGGCCGGGCCAAGGATTTGGCGCTGGCGCGCAAGCTGTTCATGCGCGAGCATAAAACCGTGTTCCGGGTGTTGCGCCAGATGCAGGATGCCTATTACAAATCCGACGAGCGGCGCGAGCGCTTTGTCTCGCTCTGCCATGATATTGATGTGCAGCGCCTGACATTCGAGGCTTATATGAACAAGAAACTGGTGGCCGCGCGGCCTTTGGCCCATATCAAGATCGGCATAAAGAACATGCTGCATCTGACAGGGCTGGTGCGGCCCAGCTACACATGAGCTGGCTTATCCCCGCCTGGGAGGATGGCACGCTCAAACCGATGGACAAACTGGACGTGCACAGGCGCGGGCTGAAGCACAAGGCGATTTCGGTTTTTGTGACAGAGGGCGACCGCGTGCTGATCCAGCGCCGCGCGCTGCACAAATACCATACGCCGGGCCTGTGGGCGAATACCTGCTGCACCCACCCCCATTGGGGCGAAAGCGATCTGGATTGCGCCACCCGCCGCCTGAGCGAGGAATTGGGCATTTCGGGGCTGGAGTTGCGCCATGCGGGCGAGATTGAATATCGCGCCGATGTGGGGGGCGGGCTGGTGGAACATGAGGGGGTGCAAGTCTATACGGCGCGCGCCATGTCCGATCTGCCTGTCACCCCCAACCCCGACGAGGTGGCGGATGTGGATTGGATAAACCTGCCCGCCCTGCGGTCTATCGTAGAGCGGCGGCCAGAGCGGTTTACGCCCTGGCTGCGGATTTATCTGGCCAAGCATCTGGAAACGATTTTCGGGCCACATGCCGCCACTGCCCCGATTGCGGCGGCACGCGAGAAAAGCAAAGCGGATATCGGGGCGTAAATACGCTATCGCGGGGGGGAGGCATGCGCCGCCCCGCCCGCGATATTTCAGGCAAATTGCGGATTGCGCTTCCAGACCGAGAAATTCAGCGCGCCCGCGATTGTAACCCAGAGCAGATAGGGCGCGAACAACATCCCCGCTACGGGATCAAGCGCCCAGAAGCTGAGCATTGTTGCCGCCACCGACAGCCACAGGCAGCAGAGCACGATAAAGGCAGGGCGCATGCGTTTGAGGCCAAAGAATACCGGTGACCAGAGCGTGTTGAATGCAATCTGCACCGCCCAGAAGGCCAGCGCCTGCGGCGCCCCATCCAGAGGGGCGACACGCATGGCGGCATAAGCGATGGCGATATAGAGCGTGACCCAGACCAGCGGAAAGACAAAGCCCGGCGGTGTCCAGACAGGTTTATCAAGGTCGCGATACCAATTTCCCGGTTCGAACATGGAACCGGTGGCGCCTGCCGCGCCACAGGCGGCCAGAAATGTGAAAAACAGCATCCAATCCATGAAAAACCCTCTTGCCCCCCGCGCTGACAGCCAGCCGGGCTTGATCCAATTGCGCGCCCCAAGGGGCGCAAGAGACGCATTCGCGCGCCCCAAGGGGCGCGGGTGCATCTTGCCACTGGGGGAATATCTAGGTCAGGCGCTGCGCCGATCCAAGCCGGTATGGGCGTCGCGCCGTTTCATATCTTGCGCGCGCAGCCGCGAAAGCGCAGTTATCAGCGTTTCCGAGCGGCTGAACGCCGTATTCTCATGCGCTGCGGCCTGCACCAGAAACGAGGTTTCTGGCTGTGGGCGGGCGTAAAGCGTGGCCATTTGCGGCAGCACAACGCTGCCGCCTGCGCGCAGCGCAGACAGGCCCAGCCAGCCCAGTTTGCGCCCGCGCGTGGTGACAGCGCGTTGGCTGATACTGTCGCAGCCCTGCGCACGGATAACCTGCCCAATGCCGCGATAAATGCGGCTGGCGGCAAAGATACCGGGGCGGCAGGCAAGGGGCAGGGCGGAAATGCCCGGCTCTGCGCGGGAATAGAGCCTGTCTGCCTCGCGCAGCAGGCGGTTTGTCATGGCGCAGATTTCGGGCAGGGCTTGGGGGGCGCGCAAAAATGCCTGCGGGCTGATCCTGTTTTCGGCAATGCAGTCGAGCGGCTGATAGATGCGCCCGCGCCGTGCATCGTCGCCTACATCGCGCGCGATATTTGTCAGTTGCATGGCCAAGCCCAGATCGCAGGCCCGCGCCAGCCTGTGCCGATCGCGCACACCCATGAGCACGCACATCATGGCCCCCACCACAGCCGCCACGCGCGCGGAATACTCCAGAACGCCAGAAAGAGTGGCAAACCGCCGCCCTTCGGCATCCCATGCCAGCCCTTCCAGCAGGGCATCGGGCAGGGCGCGCGGCATTTGGTGACGCTCTATCATCCGGGCAAAGGCGCGGTCTATCGCCGCATTATGGGGCCTGCCCGCATAGGCGCTGTCCAGCCTGTCTTGCAACTGCAACACGGCCTTTGTGGGGTCGCGCCCCTCATCCACGGCATCATCGGCCAAGCGGCAAAAGGCATAGAGCACAAGTGCCGGATCGCGCACAGTGGCGGGCAACAGCTTTGATGCTGCATGAAATGACAGCGAGCCTGTGCGGATTGCCGCGCGGCAGGCTTCCATATCGGTCTCGGCGCTCATTCTGCGGCCATGGGCAAAGGGGTGGCGGGCCGCGCAGTGGGGCGCGCATCAGGCACAAGCCGGGCCAGCACCTCTGCCGTGCCAATCACACCGGGCACACCTGCGCCCGGATGTGTGCCAGCCCCAGCCAGATACAGGCCCGGCACTTCCTCAGAGACATTATGCGGGCGGAAATAGGCGCTTTGCAAAATCCGTGGCTCGATGGAAAACCCTGCACCAAGGGGCGAGAGGTAGCGGTCGCGGAAGGTTTCGGGGGTGAAGACAAGGCTTTCGCTCACCCTCTCTGACAGGCCCGGCAACAGCCGCTCTTCCAGCATGGCCAGCATTTTCTGGCGGTAGGGTTCTTCCTCTTGCGCCCAATCCACACCGTTCTCATGCCCCAGATGCGGCACAGGCGAGAGGACATAAAAGCAATCATCCCCGTCCGGCGCGACTGAGCTGTCAGTGATAGAGGGGCGGTGGACATAGAGGCTCATATCATCGGCCAGATGGCCATTGATGAAGATATCCTTGATATGGGCGCGGTAGCGCGGCCCCACCACAATCGTATGATGGCCCACATCGCGCCACATATCGCGTGTGCCTTTTGTCCCGAAATACCAGACATACAGCCCCATAGACCAGCGCGTGCGCTGCAATTTGGCATCTGTCCAGCGCTTGCGGGGGCGGTTGCGCAGAAGGCGTGTATAGGTATGGCCCGCATCGGCATTAGAGACAACCACATCGGCCTCTATCCGCGTGCCATTGGCCAGCCGCACACCTGCTGCGCGCCCGTTTTCCACCACTATCTCGTCAACCTCGGTATCCATCTGCAACTGGCCGCCCTGATCGCGGATCACTTGCGCCATGGCCTTGGCAATCGCCTGCACACCGCCCATGGCGTAATGCACGCCAAAGGCTTTCTCCAGATGGCTGACAAGAATATACATGGATGTCACGCGAAACGGATCGCCGCCAATGAACAGCGGGTGAAACGACAGCGCAAAGCGCAAGCGCGGGTCGCGCACGCGCCGCGCGGCATGGGAATAGACAGACCGATCCGCGCGCAACCACGCAAAGCGCGGCAAGACCTTGATCAATTCCCAAAGCTCGTTCATTGGGCGGCGGCCAAGATTTTCATAGCCAAACCAATACCGATCCTCAGAGTCGTTTAGAAATTTGCGATAACCTGCCACATCCCCCGTCGAGAGGCGCGCAACCTCTGCTTCCATCGCGGCATCATCTTGCCGCGCGGTAAAGCTGGAGCCATCGGGCCAGCGGATTTCATAAAACGGGTCCATCGGTTTCAGCGTCACATCGCGGTCAAAATCGCGCCCGCAGGCGGCCCAGAGATCGCGCAAGCCCTGCGGGACTGTCACAATGGTTGGCCCCAGATCGAACCTGTATCCGCCCTGCGTGATGGATGATCCTCGCCCGCCGGGCAGATCGAGCTTGTCAATCACCGTGACAGCATAGCCCTTGGCCCCCAGCCGCATGGCAGACGCCAACCCTCCAAGCCCTGCGCCAATGACGATTGCACGCTGCGGCTGTGTAGAATCAGTCATGTTCGCTTCCGATTTTCCGGTGTTCGTTTCAGCTTACACTGTGCCGATCTGTCAATCAAGGTTTACATTCTTTGCTTTACTCTCTTGGCCCCATGTGACAATCTGGGTTTACACTTCACAGGCGGGAATCGCCATGCAAACTGTCACGCTCAGTCTGTTCCGCTTTGATCGCGCCTTGGCGCGGCTTTGGGTTTTGGGCCAGATGGGGGCCGCGCGGTTTGTGTTGCCGCATGTGCCGGGATTGCGGTTCTGGAAGCTGTGCGGCTCTGGCACGGGCGAGGGGTTCACCCCAAAGCCCAATTGGGGCACATGGGCCATTCTGGCCGCATGGGACAGCCGCGCCGCCGCCGAGGCCGGCCTGCAGCGCGCGCCTTTCTCGCGCTGGCAGGGCAAGGCCAGTGAAAGCTGTGTAATTTATCTGGAACCCTATTCCGTGCGGGGCCATTGGGCGGGCAAAACCCCCTTTGCCGCAGAAGGGGCCGCGCCAGATGGCCCGATCGCCGCCATGACACGCGCCACAGTAAAACCCGCGCGTGCGTTGCGGTTCTGGGGTCGTGTGCCCGATATTTCGGCCAAGGTGGGGACTGATCCCAATGTCATGTTCAAGATTGGCATTGGTGAAGTGCCGCTGTTGCATCAGGTGACATTCTCTGTCTGGCCCGATGCGGCCAGCATGGCCGCCTTTGCCCGCCGTGGCCCCCATGCCGAAGCCATCCGCGCTGTGCGCGAAGAGGGCTGGTTCAACGAAGAGCTGTATGCCCGGTTCCGCGTGGCTGGAACACAAGGCACATGGCAGGGGCGCGACCCCCTTGCCGCAACACCCAGACAGGAGGCCGCATGACGCCTTTCCCCTTCACTGCCATTGTCGGGCAGGATGAAATGAAAACCGCAATGATCCTGACAGCGATTGACCCCAAAATCGGCGGTGTGCTGGTGTTTGGGGATCGCGGCACAGGTAAATCCACGGCTGTACGCGCGCTGGCCGCTCTTTTGCCACCGATCGAGGCTGTAAAGGGCTGCCCTGTCAATTCCGCCCATCCCGACGATTGCCCCGAATGGGCAGAGGTGACAGAAACCGAGATCATCACCCGGCCAACCCCGGTGGTTGATCTGCCCCTTGGTGTGACCGAAGATCGCGTGACAGGCGCGCTTGATATAGAGCGCGCCCTTACCCGTGGCGAGAAAGCCTTTCAGGCCGGGCTGTTGGCGCGGGCCAATCGCGGGTATCTGTATATTGACGAAGTGAACTTGCTGGAAGATCACATTGTTGATCTGCTGCTGGATGTGGCCCAATCGGGCGAGAATGTGGTCGAGCGCGAGGGCATGTCCATTCGCCACCCTGCGCGCTTTGTGCTGGTAGGGTCCGGCAACCCTGAAGAGGGCGAGTTGCGGCCCCAGCTTTTGGACAGGTTCGGCCTGTCGGTGGAAGTGACCAGCCCCAAAGATATTGAAACGCGCGTAGATGTTATCCGCCGCCGCGATGCCTATGAAAACGCTCATGCCGCCTTCATGGCCGAATGGTTGCCCCATGATGCCGCGTTGCGCGCGCGCATTCTGGAAGCACGGGCCGCGCTGCCGGGGCTGAACACCTCTAATGTGGTGCTGCATGATTGCGCGGCTGTCTGCCTTGCGCTTGGATCAGACGGGTTGCGCGGCGAGTTGACGCTGTTGCGCACGGCGCGCGCCTTGGCGGCATATGAG
>JAIUNA010000019.1 GCA_022565265.1 Roseinatronobacter sp.
CCAGCCGGTTGATGCAGCGGATCAGCGTGGATTTGCCCGAACCCGACGGGCCGCAAATCACAATCCGCTCGCCGCGATTGACAGTCATATTCACATCGCGCAGCACATGAAAACTGCCATACCATTTGTTCATCCCGGTAATCTGGATCGCCACCTCATCCAGAATTTTCATCTGGCTCGTGTCAATCGCGCGATCAATGCCGTGGTCAATCTGAATTTCGGTCATATCCGGAGTCCTTATCTGTGATCGGTTTTCAGCTTGCGCTCCAGATACATGGAGTAGCGCGACATGCCGAAACAGAATATGAAAAAGAGAGCGCCAATGAATATGAACAGCTCCCAATAAATGCCGTTCCAATTGGTATCGGCGCGGATAGCATTCGACAGGCCAATCGGGTCTAGCAGCCCGATAAACACCACCAGTGTCGTATCCTTGAACAGCCCGATAAAGGTATTCACGATACCGGGGATAGAGATTTTCAGCGCCTGCGGCATGATGATCAGGCGTTGCGCCTTCCAGTAATCCAGCCCCAGCGCATCTGCGGCCTCATACTGGCCCTTGGGCAGGGCGGCCAAGCCCCCGCGGATCACCTCGGCCATATAGGCAGAGGCGAAAAGCGTGACCATGATGATCACCCGCAAGATCAGATCAAAAGCCGGGCCGGGGGGCAGGAAATAGTTCAGCAGCAGCGAGTCGTTAAACAGAAGTGTAATCAGCGGCACGCCGCGGATAAATTCGATCACCAGCACGCAGACGGGTTTCAGAAACACCATGTCCGATTGCCGACCCAGCGCCAGCAAGATGCCAATGGGCAGCGACAGCGAAATTCCCGATATCCCGATAATCAGCGAAATCAGGAACCCGCCAAACCTGTCAGAGCGCACAAATTCCAGCCCCAGCGGCAGGGCAGAGCTAAGCGCGCTATCAATCTGGCCCGCGACAAACATCCACCATAGCACTGGCCCAAGGATGGCCCCGAAAATGGCCAGAAGGTTGTTCACCTTTAACAGCAGTTTATAGGCGACAAACCCCGCCACAAACCCCAGCGCGACAGAGATCGGAAACCAGACCGACCCGCCCCAAAGCAGATGATAGCCGACGAACGGGTATAGCGCGCTCAGCACCAGCAGCTTGCGCGGCAAGGCAGGGAAAAGCACAGGTGCCAGCGCCACAAAGAGCAGCACCAGCGTTAAAACTGGCCGCCAGTACAGATGCGGCGGGTAGAAGCCGAACAAAAGCTGATGCCAGCGGTTGGTGATGACAGAGAAACACGCGCCTGTGGCCCCATCCAGAATGGCGCGGCATTCCGCCAGCGATCCGGCTGTCCAGACCGAATTCAAAAGCCAAGGCCCGACGGATGACAGCGCCCACCAGATTACCAGCAGCGAAATCAACGTCATCGCCGTATTGGCCCAGCCGGAAAACAAGTTTTCCAGCATCCATTTCACCGCCCCCGTCTGGCTGCGCGGCGCATCCGAGGGGGGCAGCATCTCATTGCGCACATAGGCAACGGTATTGGCGTGGGTATCGCTCATCTCACCGCTCCTTCAGTTTGACGCGAGAATTATAGACATTCATCAGGCCAGAGATTGTCAGGCTGATTGCCAGATAGATTGCCATCAGCAACAACATCCCTTCCAGTTCCCGGCCCGGCTGGTTGATTGTGATCCCCCCCAGCGTGGAGCGCAGATCCATATAGCCCACGGCCAGCCCCAGAGAGGTGTTCTTGGTCAGGTTCAGATATTGTGAAATCAGGGGCGGGATGATCACCCGCATAGCCTGCGGCAAGATCACCAGACGCATTGTCTTGCCCGGTTGCAGGCCCAAAGCGAAGGCGGCCTCTGTCTGGCCCTTGGAAATCGCCAAAATCCCGCCACGCACAATTTCGGCAATGAAGGCCCCGGTATAGATGCCCAAGCCCAGCCACATCGCAAGGAAGGAATTGCGCAGATGAACGCCGCCGGCAAAATTGAAGCCGCGCAACTCCGGGTATTCCAGATACGCGCCAAGCGCGATGAAAACGGCACCGACAGGAACCAGCAGGATCAGGATTGATTTCCACCATGTCTTGGGCCGGATACCGGTTGCGTTTTGCACCCGTGTCGCATGGGTGATCAGCGCCTTATTGGCAAAGAGGCTGGCCACGATTACAGCAATGACCAGCAGCCAGTTCAGCGAGGGGGCGACAGGCCCAAGGGTCAGATAGCCAAGATCGGTGACAAACAGAACCGCAGGCACATAAACACCGCGATTGGTAATCGCGATCGCATCGAAAATCATGCTGGACGTGGCATCATCCCCGCGAAAGGCCGATGGTGCAGGCATGCTTTCGGCCATCACCGCGCCAAAGATCAAAATCCAGATCAATGTGGGGATATTGCGGAAGATTTCGACATAGAAGGTGACAAGCCGCGAGATGATCCAGTTGTTTGACAGGCGCAACACGCCCGCCAGAACACCCAGCACCGTGGCCAGCGCGCAGCCCATGATTGCCAGAATGATCGTATTCAAAAACCCCACCAGCGCGGCGCGCCCATGGGTCATGGTGCTGTCATATTCTATGGGGCGCTGATTGATGTCATATCCCGATGTCTGGGACAGGAAGTTGAAACTGAATGTCCGGCCCAAAAGCCGCAAATTGCTGATGACATTGTCAATCAGCCAAGCGGCCCCCAGCATCAGCAGGAATAGGGCGAAAATCTGAATTGTGATCGAGCGGTAGCGCTGATCATATAACAGCATGCTCAGATGAAAGGCGCGCTTTTGTGGGGCTGGTGCCGTAATGCGCGGATCTGTTGTGCTTGACATGAATGACCCCGTTCACTGGCACGGGGTAGAGGCCGCGCCAGATGCTGCATGTGCTGTCTGTCGGTGGAAGAAAAATGCGCACCCCCGAAGGGGTGCGCAATCAGGCCGCTATCAGCGGAAGGGGGGTGCGTAAAGCAGGCCGCCCTGTGTCCACTGCGCGTTCAGGCCACGGGCCAGACCGATTGGGGTCTGATCACCAATTGTGGTCGAGAACAGCTCGCCATAATTGCCGACAGCCGCAATGGCGCGGGCCGCCCACTCGTTGTCGAGGCCCAGCATCTCGCCAAAGCCACCGTCATTGCCCAGAATACGGTTGATTTCGGGGTTGTTGCTGCCCGCTTTCAACTCTTCCAGATTGGCAGAGGTGATGCCCAGTTCTTCAGCTGCGATCAGGGCGAACAATGTCCACTGAACGATATCTGCCCAGTTGTCATCGCCATGACGCACGACAGGGCCAAGCGGCTCTTTCGAGACGACTTCAGGCAAGATCACATGATCGCCCGGTTCGGCAAAGGCCGCACGGCTGGAGGCCAGCGCCGAAATGTCAGTGGTGTAGACATCGCAAGCGCCTGCAAGATACTGCTGCTGCGCTTCGGCTGCGGTATCAACCGGGACAGGCTCGTAGCTCATGCCATTGACGCGGAAGTAATCGGCCAGGTTCAACTCTGTGGTTGTCCCGGTCTCGATGCACACTGTCGCGCCATCCAGTTCCAGAGCCGAGCTGACGCCCAGCTCACGGTTTACCATGAAGCCCTGACCATCATAGTAGTTTGTGCCGACGAAGGTGAAGTTCAGATCCACATCGCGGGTGAATGTCCATGTCGTGTTGCGCGACAGAACATCGATTTCGCCCGAAGCCAGCGCCGAGAACCGGGTCTGGCTTGTCAACGGCACGAAGGTCACGGCATTTGGGTCGCTCAGGACAGCGGCGGCAAGCGCACGGCAAAAGCCGACATCGAAGCCTTGCCAGACGCCATTTGCATCGGGCGCACCGAAACCGGCTTGGCCTGTGTTTGATCCACAGACCAACTCGCCGCGATTCTTGACCGTCTCAAGGGTAGTTTGCGCTTGTGCCAAACCTGCAACAAGCGCCGTCGCGGCAAGAGTGCCGAGGAAAACGGATTTATTCATTTCAACCTCTCTGTTGTCGCCGCCTTGGCGGCGGTCTCCCATTCCTTGGGCGTTTGCCAAGGCATAAACGGCCTCGGCTAAGTTAACTAAGGGCCGATTCCGCGTAATCGGTCAAGTAGAGAATCGGCGGAATTGCCCAAATTCCGGCAAAGCGCTTGTCTTTGCAGCGCCCGCAGTTGATTTTCCTGCACAACGGGGCTTGCGCAGGCGCTTTGCGTGGCGGGCCTGAACGGGCCGTGTTCGGTGTTCAGGGTTCACCCTCAGAAGGGAATTGCCGCGCAAGCGCTGAAGCAGAGTGCCTACATGTGGCCACAACCCCAAGTGGTGCCTTACCGCGCAGCGGGTGGCACGCGCTCTGGTATCGCCGCAAGACAGTGTTGCGCCAGACAGGAAAGGCCAACAGGCCTAGCGGATTTTCAGCGTTGCAAGCCCGATCAGCGCCAGTACAAGCGCGATGATCCAGAAACGGATCACGATTTGCGGCTCTGCCCAGCCCTTCTTCTCGAAATGGTGGTGAATGGGGGCCATCAGGAATACCCGCTTGCCTGTACGCTTGAAATACAGAACCTGAATAACAACCGACAGCGTTTCGACCACAAAAATACCGCCCACAATGGCCAGCACAATTTCATGCTTGATCACCACGGCCATCGCCCCCAAGGCCCCGCCCAGCGCAAGCGAGCCTGTATCGCCCATGAACACTGCCGCAGGGGGCGCGTTATACCACAAAAACCCAAGCCCCCCACCGCAGAGCGCGGCCACGAATACCAGCAATTCCCCCGCGCCGGGCACATAATGCACATCCAGATACGAGGTGAAATCCACCCGCCCCACAGCATAGGCGATAATGCCAAGCGTGCTGGCAGCAATCATCACCGGCATGATCGCCAGCCCATCAAGACCGTCTGTCAGGTTCACGGCATTGGCCGCACCCAGAATGACAAAGGCCCCGAAAGGCACAAAGAACAGGCCCAGATTGATCAAAACCTCTTTGAACACAGGCACGGCAAGCTGGCCTTGCAGCGCGGGCGGATGCAGATACATGGCCCCCACCGCTGCCGCCAGACCAATGACTGTGCCCATCGCCAGCCGCACCTTGCCCGGCACGCCTTTGACATTCCCGCGCGAAACTTTTGCCAGATCATCGGCAAAGCCGATCAGGCCAAAACCCACTGTCACCAAAAGCACAATCCAGACATAGCCATTATCCAGCCGCGCCCAAAGCAGCGTTGCCAGCACCAGCGCCGAAAGGATCAGCAGCCCCCCCATTGTGGGCGTGCCTGTCTTGGTCAGAATATGGCTCTCTGGGCCATCTGCGCGGATCGGCTGGCCATTGGCCTGACGACGGCGCAGCATGTTGATCAGCGGTTTGCCGAACATGAAGCCAAAAATCAGCGCTGTCAGAAAAGCAGCCCCCGCGCGAAAGGTAATATAGCGAAATAAATTAAGCCCCGGCACTGTGCCCGCAAATTCGGTTAGCCAAAAAAGCATGCGTCACTTTTCCTTTTTATTCTGTAGCCCGATATCGAGCCTGCGCAACCCGTCCACTACCCGCGACACAAAGCTGGATTTGGAACCTTTTACCAAAATAATATCCCCCGGCGCGGCCAGAATATGCGCCAACTGCGCCAGATCATCGGCATTTTGCGCATGCCTGCCCCGCTTGCGCTGGGGCAAGGTCGCGTGGAGTGCCGCCATACGCGGGCCGACACAATGTACCAGATCAACCGCGCGAAGTGCGGGATACTCTGCTATGGCGCGGTGCATGTCCATCTCTTGTGGCCCCAGTTCCAGCATATCGCCCAAAATGGCAATGCGCCGCCCTGCCCGGCCTGTGGCATCGCGCGCAGGCGTCAGCGTGGCCAGCATAACAAGGGCCGCTTCCAGCGAGACGGGGTTTGCGTTGAAGGCATCATCAATCAGCGTGAACTGCAAATCTTCCACGTCATCCAGCGTAATCGTTTCGCGCAATCCGCGCCCGGCAGGGGGCTGCCAGCGCCCCAGCGCCAATGCGGCGCGTGCGGGTTCCAGCCCCAGCGCCTGTGCCACGCCAAGACAGGCCAGCGCATTGCGCGCAAAATGCGCGCCCGCATTGGTCAGCCGCACCGTTACCCGCAACGCGCTCAGTTGCGCGCGCAGTACAAGTGCGGTTTCTGTCTGGATCAGATCATCCGCGCTCAGGCAGTCAGAGCCAGTGCCAAAGGGCCAGAGCCGCGCCCCTGCGGCCTTGGCGGCAGTGTCCAGAATGGGGCTTGTGGGCAGATCGCAGGGGTAGATTGCATGGCCGCCTTCGGCCAAGCCTTCAAAGATGCTGGCCTTCTCGCGGGCAATGCCTTCGATACTGTCAAAGGCTTCCAGATGGGCAGGCGCGATTGCGGTTATCATCGCAATATCTGGCCGGGCAAGCTGTGCAAGCGGCGCAATTTCGCCGGGGTGGTTCATGCCGATCTCGATCACGGCGAAATCGGCCTCCGGGTGCAGGCGTGCCAGCGTTATCGGCACGCCCCAATGATTGTTGAAACTGGCCTCTGCGGCATGGGTCTGGCCGAAATCCGACAGCATCTCGCGCAGCATTTCCTTGGTCGAGGTTTTGCCGACAGAACCTGTTACCCCGATCACCCGCGCCCGCGCCCGCGCGCGGCCTGCTGCACCCAGCGCCGTGAGGGCCGCCATCACATCGGGTACGATCAGCAAGGGCGCATCTGGCCCCACGCCTTCGGGGATATGCGACACCAGCGCCGCCGCCGCCCCCTTTTGCAGCGCGTGGGCCACGAAATCATGGCCATCGCGGGCCGCTTTCAGCGCGATGAACAGATCGCCCTTTTGCAGGCTGCGGGTATCTATGGAAAGGCCATTGGCCTGCCAATCGGTTGTGGCCTGACCACCTGTCGCGCGCGCGGCATCTGCGGCTGTCCAAAGTGTCATGCGCGGGCCTCCAGCGCGGCAATGGCCACAGAGGCCTGTTCGACATCATCAAACGGATAGATAGTATCGCCCACCATCTGCCCGGTCTCGTGGCCCTTGCCAGCAATCAGCAGCGCATCGCCCGGCCCCAGCGCATCTACGGCGCGCAAGATCGCTTCTGCACGGTCGCCCACCTCATTGGCTTCTGGGCATGCTTGCATAATCTCAACACGAATACCCCCCGGCGCATCGGAGCTGGGGTTATCATCTGTCACATATACAACATC
The DNA here is from genome assembly GCA_022565265.1 of Roseinatronobacter sp. Taxonomy (GTDB): domain Bacteria; phylum Pseudomonadota; class Alphaproteobacteria; order Rhodobacterales; family Rhodobacteraceae; genus Roseinatronobacter. Next base: position 7,132 of record JAIUNA010000019.1, read on the forward strand.
GGCATGGTCTGCGGCCGCTTTGCCCATCAACGGGCGCTTGCCGCGATCACGGTCGCCACCGGCGCCAAAAACAATGATCAGGCGCCCCATCACATGCGGGCGCAGCGCCTTGAGCGCCACTTCTATGGCTGCGGGTGTATGGGCGTAATCCACGAAAACCGGCGCACCATTGGCGCGTCTGCCCGCCAGTTGCATGCGCCCGCGCACCCCTTCCAGCCGGGGCAGATGCGGCGCAATCGCCGCCATCTCTTCGCCGCAGGCAAGGATAAGGCCAATGGCGGCAAGCACATTATCGGCCTGAAATCCGCCAATCAGCGGCAAATATTCCTGATAGACACGCCCGGCATAGGCAAAGCGCAGCACCTGCCCTGCGGCATCAAAGCGCTGGCCGAGAATGTGCAAATCGGCATCTTCGCCGCGCCCAAATGTCAGGCAGCCCTGCCCGCGCGCTTCGGCCACGGCCAGCATTTGCGGCCCATAGGGATCATCCATATTGATAACGGCCACACCATCATCTGGCAAAACGCGGTTGAAAAGCTGCGCTTTGGCGGCGAAATACCCCTCCATCGTCAGATGGTAATCCAGATGATCCTGGCTAAGGTTGGTAAAGGCCGCAGCGCGCAGACGCACCCCATCGAGGCGGCGCTGATCCAGCCCATGAGACGAGGCTTCCATTGCCGCATGGGTTACACCCGCGCGCGCCATATCGGCCAGCAAGCGGTGCAGGGTGATCGGGTCGGGGGTGGTATGCGACAAGGGCGCGGAAAACGCGCCCTCTATCCCTGTTGTTCCGATATTGGCGGCCTCCTGCCCCAATGCGGCCCAAAGCTGGCGCGTGAAACTGGCAACCGATGTTTTGCCATTCGTGCCGGTGACAGCGACCATCGCCTCTGGCTGGGCACCAAACCACAGCGCCGCCGCGCCAGAGAGCGCGGCGCGCGGGTCTTCGGCCAGCACCAGCGCAGCGGGGCTGGCGGCCAAAACATCTGCCGCAATTTCTGCGCCCTCGCGGTCTGTCAGGATAGCGGCGGCCCCCATGCGCAGCGCATAGGTGATAAACTCTGCCCCATGCACGCGGCTGCCGGGCAGCGCGGCAAAGAGCGCGCCTTCGCGCACTGCGCGGCTGTCGATCGCAAGCCCGGTGACGGAAACATTCCCCCCACGGCTGGGGCTGAGGCCCAAGGCAGATAGTGGACGGGGGGACAGATCACTCACCTGCGGGTTTCCCTGTAAAGATGGCACAAGACATGCGCCTTTATCCTCATTTCAGGGCGGTGTTCAATGGCCCCGATCGCGTTGGCCCGGCCAAGCGCCACCTGCGCCCGATGTCATTGCCCTTGTGCAAGCGCTGTATTGGCCACCTCCAGCCCCACAGGGCGCAAGCCCAGAAGCGGGGCCACACGGCGGGTAATCTCGGCTGATACCGGAACGGCTGTCCACCCGGCGGTGCGGCGCGGCTCTGGCCCGGTGGTATCGACTGGCTCGTCCAGTGTGACAACCAGCACATAACGCGGCTCATGCGCGGGAAAAACGCTGGCGAATGTGGCCAGAACCGCATCTTTCTTGTAGCCCCCCCCGCGCGGGTTGGGTTTGTCGGCAGAGCCGGTCTTGCCGCCCACGGGATAGCCCGCAATCCGTGCGAAAGAGGCGGTGCCTTCCTGCACTGTCTGGTGCAGCATCAGCTTTTTCTGCCGCGATGTGCGTTCGGAAATCACACGCGGGCCAAGCTGGGGGCGATCTTGCTTCACCAGCGTCGGGGCAACCCGGTAGCCGCCATTGACAAGCGTGGCATAGCCCGCCGCCAGCGCCAGCGGGCTGGTGGACAGGCCATGCCCATAGGAAATTGTCATCACAGAAAGATCAGACCAGCGATCGGGCAACAAGGGCCGGGCGCGTGCGGCCTCTGACACTTCCAGTGGCATGGGTTCCAGAAAGCCGAAATTGCGCAGGAAGTCTTGCTGCTTTTCGGCCCCGATGGGCTGCATGATGCGCGCAGTGCCAATGTTGGAGGATTTGACCATCACATCTTTTACAGAAAGCTGCGGGCCATAATTGCGGAAATCGCGGATGCGAAAGCGCCCCCATGTCAGCGGGCCGCGCGTATCTATCATCGTCTCGGGCGTGACGGTGCCCTCTTCCAGCCCCTGCGCCACGGCAAAGGCTTTCATCACCGAACCAAGCTCGTAATAACCCTGCACCGCACGGTTAAACAGCGGGCTGTCGGCTGGCTCTCCCTCTGTGGGGGGAGCAGGGCGATTATTGGGGTCGAAATCTGGAAGCGAGACAAGCGAAATCACCTCGCCCGTAAAGACATCCATCAAGACGGCGGTGGCCCCGCGCGCATTGAGCATGCGCATCCCGCCCTCCAGCACCTCTGTCACGGCGGCTTGCACTGTCAGATCCAGCGAGAGCTTCAACGGCTCATCCACAAGCGCGGGATCGCGCAGGCGATCTTCAAAGAACAGCTCTGTTCCAGCAACGCCAATCACTTCGGCGGCGCGCACCCCCTGCTGGCCAAAACTTGCCCCCCCCAGAACATGGGCGGCCATCCGGCCATTGGGGTAAAGGCGCATCTCGCGCGGCGCAAACATAAGCCCCGGTTCACCAATTTCATGCACTTGCTGCATTTCTTCGGGCGAGAGCCGCGCGCGCACCCAGATGAAGCGGCGATTGGGATCGGTGAAGCGCTCTGCCATGCGCGCGGCGTCAATATCGGGAAATATCTGAGCCAGCGCCGCAGCGGCTTGCACGGGTTCCACCATGCGCCGCGTTTCGGCATATAACCCATGTGTGGCAAGATTGGTGGCCAGCACCCGGCCATGACGATCCACGATATCGGCCCGCGCGCTGGAGATTTCCTCATTCACCCCGCGCGCCAGTTCCAGCGGGGCGGTTGCCGCCAAAAGGCCCATGCGCGCGCCAAGGACGACAAAACCGCATAAAAACAGCAAAGCCACTGCAAGAAGGCGCGTTTCAGCGCGGCTGCGATCCCGGTCGCGCTGCGCTTCCTGGCGCAAGCGGCGATTCTCGCGCTCTATCAGATCTGGGTTTTCCCCCTCGGCGCGCGCTTTGAGGATGCGGGCCAGAGGCCGCAGCGGGGTACGCATCATGGCACCACCTCATGCAGATCGCCTGCAAGATGTTCTATCGCGCCGAATACCTCTATCCCGTCCTGAAACTCTGCCCGCGCCTCTGGCAGCGGATAGACAACTTGCCCCACCTCGCCAAAATGGCTGGCCGTGATGGGGATCAGCTTCAGGCGTTCGAAATTCACATCCACCAATTCGCGCAGCCGGTCGGGGCGGTTGAGATAGGCCCATTCCGCGCGCTGGATGCTCAGCGCTTCGGTCAATGCCGCAATCTCGCGTTCAAGGGCGCGGCGCTCGTTCATGGCCTGTTGGGTCAGATGGTTTTCACGGTAGGCCCATGCAGCAAGGGCGATGACGGCAAGAGCGGTACAAAGATAGAGCAGAGAGCGCATTTATACCTTACCTTCCCGTGTCCAATGCCAGAGATGGCAAGCCCAGAAGGGCGTGATCCACAGGGCCTGCGGGCGCATCAAGCCGTTGTGCCATGCGCAGCCGCGCTGAGCGTGCGCGGGGATTTTCATCCAGCTCTGCCGCGTCCGCGCTGACACCGCGCTTCTCGATCAGGCGAAAGCGCGGGGTGATGGCCACTTGTTCGGGCGCATGGCGGCTGCCGCCCGCGCCCTGCCCCGCACGCGCTGCCAGAAACCGCTTCACAACCCGATCTTCCATCGAATGAAAGCTGACAACCGCCAGCTTGCCACCGGGGCGCAAGGCGCGCTCTGCAGCTTCCAGCCCGGCAACAAGTGCCTCAAACTCTGCATTCACGGCAATGCGCAGCGCCTGAAAGCTGCGCGTGGCCGGGTGGCTTTGGCCCGGTTTGGGGCGCGGAAGGCAGCCACTCACAAGGCCTGCAAGCTGCAAGGTTGTGGTAATCGGCGCGCGGCCACGGGCCTGCACAATCGCACGCGCAATCCGGCGCGAGGCGCGTTCTTCGCCATAGTGATACAGAATATCGGCCAGCACGGATTCATCCGCCTGATTGACCAGATCAGCCGCTGACCGCCCTGATTGCGACATGCGCATATCCAAAGGGCCGTCTTTGGCAAAGGAAAACCCGCGCTCGGCCAGATCAAGCTGCATGGAAGAGACGCCCAAATCCAACACAACCCCATCCACCAGCCCGCCCGCATGTTGATCAAGCTGCGCGAAATTGCCTGCGACAAGGCGCATACGCGCGCCAAAAGGGGCCGCCCAGCGCTGTGCCAGTTCCAGCGCCAAAGGGTCGCGGTCTATGCCGATCACCTGTTGCGCCCCTGCCTCCAAAAGCGCGCGGGCATAGCCGCCCGCCCCCAGCGTGCCATCTACCCAAATGCCGGATATGGGCGCGAGGTGCTGCAGGATCGGGCGCAACAGAACCGGGATATGGGGGGTATCGCTGCCGCCCTGCATCACATCTCTCTTGCGTGCATACGGCCTTCGGGCAACAGCACGCGCGGATCGTAATCTGCGCCCTTGTCTTCATCCAGCGCATCGTCTTCCACGCCGTAAACACCCTCATAGGTTTCATTTTTCCAAATCTGGAAATGATCGTTCAAGCCCACGAAGCGGGCCTTTTCATCGGGTGTAAGGGCGAGTTTGTCGCGCAGATTCTGCGCAAGGATGATGCGGCCATCCTCGTCTATCTGCGCCTCTATCGAATTGGCGTGATAGGTCAGTTCCATTTCCTTGCGCTCTTTCGAGCCGGGCTGCATCATGTCTATGCGATCTTCGATAACTTCCATCGCGGCCATAGTGAAGCAATCCAGACGTTTCTGGTATTTCAGGCCGGAGACGATGATAAAATTCGGGCGCAGCCCTTCTTTCCAATCGGGATCACCCTGTTCGATGACACGACGAAACGAAGCAGGAACCGAAACACGGCCCTTGGCATCCACCTTCTGGTGGTATGTGCTTCTGAACCTGCGTGCCACTGCGCGGCGGTCCTTTTTGTTCCGCGCCGCTAAAGGGGCGCAAATGACAACGGCGGATCGAGCTGCTGCCACTGCCCGATCCGCCGACTGTCCCATCTCTGGGTGCCCGGTTGGCGCTCGCTCCTTGGGGGGGAGGGGGATGCTGCTCGCGAGCGCGCCGGATCTATGTCATTCCAAGATTAGCGGGTGCCTGTATGAAACTCTTGCCTCAGTGGGGTCTTGGTGCCCCTTGTTGCCCGTTCATCTTGCATACTGGGATGCCATGGAATCTCATGGTCATCAAGGGAAAAGATGGAACTGGCCAGGACATCTCACAGCGTAAAACTTGCCGCTCAGAACAGAATAGGGTAAATTTTTTGCGAATATATCTAAATGTTGTGAGAACATTAAAAGAACCAAGCGAGATAGGCGGTCACTCTGGAAGAGTCTGCGGTACCATCTGCCGCCCCATGAAATTCCATTAAATTTTAGCGAAAGCCTGATTGTTGTAAATTGGCAACGTAAATTTGCCCATTCTAGAGCTAACTTCTGCACATCTTGCGAGAAAACAGGCCCGTGAGCGTGCGAACACGCCGAATCACGGCGCAGTGATTCGAGCAAGATCAGAATGTGAGCAGTTGGATGAAAAGATTCCATAAGATTCCATGCCGAACGGACACCACAAAAAAATGTGCCATGGAACCCCATGGCACATTGTAAGATGCGCGTGGCATGCGGCGCTCAAAGCACCTCGATCAACCGCGCCGCCATCCGTTCATAGGCTTTGGCAACAGGGCTGTCAGTTGCAGCCACAGGCACGCCCCCATCCCCGGCCAGCCGCACCTCTACACTCAGCGGCAATTCCCCCAGAAAGGGCAGCCCCTGCTTCTCTGCTTCTGCACGTACGCCGCCTTCACCGAAAATATGCTCTTCATGGCCGCATTTGGGGCAAATGAAGGTCGACATATTCTCGATCAATCCCAGAACCGGGGTTTTGAGTGTCTGGAACGCGCGCAACGCCTTGCGGGCATCCAGAAGCGCCACATCTTGCGGGGTGGACACAACAATCGCGCCGCGCACATTGAACTTGGAACAGAGTGTGAGCTGAATATCCCCTGTGCCCGGCGGCATATCGACGATCAGAACATCCAGCTGCCCCCACTGCACCTGTGTGAGCAATTGCTGCAAGGCCCCCATCAGCATCGGGCCACGCCAGATAACTGCGTCATCTTCCTTCATCATCAGCCCGATAGAGATCATGGTCACACCATGCGCTTGCAACGGAATGATAATCTTGCCATCCGGCGAGGCAGGGCGGCTATTGACCCCCATCATGCGCGGCTGGCTGGGGCCATAGATATCGGCATCCAGCAAGCCCACTTTCAGCCCGTGCCGCGCCAAGGCCACGGCCAGATTGGAGGCAACAGTGGATTTGCCCACCCCACCCTTGCCAGAGCCAACCGCGATAATATGCGTCACCCCCGGCACGCCCTGCTTGTCGGGCTGGTCTGTCGGGTGGCGGCCAAGTTTCAGCGCCGGGGCCGGGCCTTTGGGCTTGGCGGCGGGGCCATGGGCAGTAAGAGCGACAGATACACGCGCAACGCCCTGCAAGGCCGCAACCGCAGATTCTGCCGCCTGACGTAGTGGTGCAAGGGTTTGCGCCGCCTCTGGGCTGTCAGCTTCTATCACAAAACGCACCGCCCCGTCTTCCACCACCAATGCGCGCACCAGATCGCGCGAAACCAATGTTCCGCCATCTGGCAGCGCGATTGCGCCCAATGCCTCTAGAACCTTTTCGCGTGTCACGCTCATGCCCTGCCCTTTCTATCTTTTCGGGGGAAACATGGCCATTTTTGCCAAAAGAACAAGGGGCATAGCCCCAAGCGATTGCCCAATTCCACCAATTGCACCGGCTGGGCTGCTATGCCAGAGTTGCGCAAAACAAGGATGCGCCTCATGCAAGACTGTCTGTTCTGCAAAATCGCCGCGGGCCACCTGCCCGCCCATAAGATTTACGAGGATGACGATATTCTTGCCTTTCTGGATCTGCACCCGATCCGGCAAGGGCATGCGCTTGTCATTCCCAAAGCCCACCATGTCTGGTTTGAAGACCTGCCCGAAGCGCTGGCAACACAGATCACCACATGCGCCCAGCGAATCGCGCGGGTGATGAAGCCGCTTTACGGGGTGGAACGTGTGGCGATGTTTTATACTGGCATCCATGTGGCCCATGCACATGCCCATGTCGTGCCTATGCATCATGTGCATGACGTAACATCTGCCGCTTATCTGCAAGAGGGGTTGAGCGGATTCAGCGCCCCTCCGCAATTGCCCGGCGCAGAAATGGCACAAATTGCAGATACCTTAAAAAACCTCCTCTAAAATGCCATTTTCGTGAACTGCCCTGATTTTCCGCAACCGCTTTGAATCTGGGCCTTATTTTTGTTCATTTGGCCAGAATTTACAAAATTACCTAAGGTAAACATGCGCCTGGCGCATAGCCGCATTGCAGCATCAAGCATTGTGCAGGCGCAGCAAACTGCTATCTTCATCTCAACAGCGGAAGACGAACCGCGACACAGATAAGGTAGAGTAACGATGGCACATATAGCAGATAACGCACGGTTGGTGCACAGCAATGGCGGCCTTGGCGCGCTGGTGCGTCGCCTATCAGATATGCTGGCACGCCGCCGGGTTTTCAAGCGTACACATGCCGAGCTGAACCAACTGAGCACGCGGGAACTGGAAGATCTGGGGATCTCGCGCTCGATGATTTCGCGCCTCGCCTATGAGGCCGCTTACGGCAAATAACAGGTTTCGGGCCTCCCTCCTCCTCCCTGGAGGCCCGATTGCGACGGTGGCCGCTCCTCCTCCCTAGGTCACCGCCACAAATTCCGGCCACGGCGCAAGCCAGACACCGGATACAGAGATGCTGCTCCACTCCTCCTCCCTTGGAGCGCATGTTGGAACGAATGGGCCTTCCTCCTCCCTGGCTCATTCGTTCCGTGAATACCGGCCTTCGGGCTGAGAGATTGCACTGGCCCTTTCCTCCTCCCTAGGGTCTTGCAAATTTGGCGGTAGTCCCCTCCTCCTCCCTGGGACTACCGCCTTTTTCATTTTCAAACCGATCAGGCGACACAAAAAAGGCCACGGCAATCGCCATGGCCGTGTTTGGGTTTGCAAAAACAAGTGGTCAGAACGGCACATCATCCGCTTGATCTGCCGGGACAACATATTTCGCAACCAGATGCTTGGGGCCGGATTTCTCGAAATCCACAAACAGCTTGTCCCCGTCCACGCCTGCAACCAGCCCATAGCCGAATTTCTGGTGAAAGACGCGCTCGCCGATCTCGAATGCGGGAAGCGCGCTTGCAGCTATCACTGTGTTGCGTGCCTCTCGCGGCTGGCCAAGCGGGCGGGAGGACGCCGATTGCAAGCGCCGCCAACCGGGCGAGTTGTAGACATCCGCGCGCTCTGCCCGGCTTTCAATGCTGCTGGCCACCGCCATGCCGCCGCCATAGAGGCCCGGCGGTGTAAGAACCTCAACATGGGCGCCGGGCAATTCATCCACAAAGCGCGAGGGCAGTTGCGATTGCCATTGCCCATACACCCGGCGATTGGCGGCAAAGCTGATGGTGCAAAGCTGCTCGGCGCGGGTGATGCCCACATAGGCAAGGCGGCGCTCTTCCTCCAGCCCCTTGACGCCCGATTCGTCCATGGACCGCTGAGACGGCAACAACCCATCTTCCCAGCCCGGCAAGAACACCACGGGAAATTCCAACCCCTTGGCGGCGTGCAGCGTCATGATGGAAACCTTGGCCTCGCCCGTATCGCTGTCATTATCCATGATCAGCGCGATATGCTCCAGAAACCCTTGCAGATTGTCGAAATTTTCCAGCGCCTTGATCAGTTCTTTCACGTTTTCCAGCCGCCACGGTGCCTCTGGCGTCTTGTCGGCAAGCCACATCTCGGTATAGCCCGATTCCTCCAAAATCTGCTCGGCCAGTTCGATATGGTCAGCCGCGCCCGATTCTTGGCCGATCACCTCTATCAGATCATCATCGCCCATTACTGCAGGCCCGGCACCGCGCACGCGCCCATGCCAGCGGGCAATGCCTTCGATCAACTGGCGCAGCGCGGCCGCGCCTTTGCCCTTGATCTCTCCGGCCTCTATGGCCAGTGCCGCGCCCTGAACAAGCGGAACATCGTTAGCGCGGGCCATCTGCTGGATCGTCTGTTGCGCCTTTTCTCCAAGGCCACGCTTGGGGGTGTTTACAATCCGCTCGAAGGCCAGATCATCGGCGGGGCTGACAGCCAGCCGGAAATAGGCCAGCGCATCCCGAATTTCCATCCGTTCATAAAAGCGCGGCCCGCCGATCACGCGGTAGGGCAAGCCAATGGTCAGAAAGCGATCCTCGAAGGCGCGCATCTGGTGGCTGGCGCGCACCAGAATCGCCATCTGGTTCAGGCTGAAAGGGTTCAGGCCGCGCGTGCCCCGGCTAAGATCCTCTATCTGTTCGCCAATCCAGCGGGCCTCTTCCTCGCCATCCCAATGGCCGATCAGGCGCAGTTTTTCGCCGTCGCGCGCCTCTGTCCACAATGTCTTGCCCAGACGGTCGGCATTGCCCGCAATCACGCCAGAGGCGGCGGCCAGAATATGCGGGGTTGATCGGTAATTCTGTTCCAGCCGCACCACGACAGCGCCGGGGAAATCCCGCTCGAACCGCAGGATATTTCCCACCTCGGCCCCGCGCCAGCCATAGATGGATTGGTCATCATCGCCCACGCAGCAGATATTCTTATGCCCCTCCGCCAAGAGCCGCAGCCACAGATATTGCGCCACATTCGTATCTTGATACTCATCCACCAGAATATACCGAAACCGCGCCTGATAGCCCTGCAACACACCGGGATGGGCCGGAAAGATGGTCACGCAATGCAGCAGCAAATCCCCGAAATCGCAGGCATTGAGGGTTTTCAACCGTTCCTGATAGGCGGCATACAGTTCTGTCCCGCGATTGTTGAAGGCGCTTGCCTCTGCGCTTGGCACGTGATCGGGGCGCCATGCGCGGTTTTTCCACTGGTCGATGACAGAGGCCAGCAGCCGCGCGGGCCAGCGCTTTTCATCCATATTGGCCGCGACAATCAGTTGCTTGAGCAAGCGCAACTGATCATCACTGTCAAGAATCGTGAAATTGGATTTCAGGCCCACCAATTCGGCATGGCGGCGCAGCAATTTGGCGCTGATGGAATGGAATGTGCCCAGCCATGGCATGCCTTCCACCACCTCGCCCAGATAGCCGCCAAGGCGCAATTTCATCTCGCGCGCGGCTTTGTTGGTGAAGGTGACAGCCAGAACGCCAGACGGATAGGCGCGGCCCGTGTTCAGCAAATGCGCAATCCGCGCCGTAAGCGCCTTTGTCTTGCCTGTTCCTGCCCCTGCCAGCATGAGGACAGGGCCATCCAGCGCCTCTACCGCCTGTCGCTGCGCGGGGTTCAGGCCGTCCAGATAGGGCGCAGGGCGCGCAGCCATGGCGCGGGCGGATAGCGGAAGATCGGTGTTGAAATCACTCATGGCCAAGACTCTAGCGCCTTCATCGGCGCAGGGGAAGCGGTGTTCTGGAAAAGTTCTGCAAGATTTGACACAGTCTTGGCATGGCGGCAGCAAAAGCTATAGTCGCGCGCATGAGCCATGACTTGCATTACCCAGCCCTGTCAGACCTGAAAACCGCCTGCAAGCGGCGTGTGCCGTGGTTTGTCTGGGAATATCTGGACAGCGCCACAGGCAGCGAATCTGTCAAACCCCGCAACCGCCGCGCGCTGGAACAGGTGCTGTTTCGCCCCGCCATCTTGCGCGGGCCGATAGACCCCGATCTGACAACGCGCTTTCTGGGGCAGGATTATGCTTTGCCTGTGGGGGTTGCGCCTGTGGGCATGTCGGGCCTCATCTGGCCGGGGGCAGAGGCCGCGCTGGCGCGCATGGCGCAGGAAACCCGCCTGCCCTATTGCCTGAGCACTGTTGCCACCCGCCTGCCCGAAGAGATTGGGCCAATCGCGGGCGATATGGGCTGGTTTCAGCTATACCCGCCCAAAGACCCCGAAATCCGCGCCGATATTCTGGCCCGCGCGCGCAAGGCGGGGTTTGGGGTGCTGGTGCTGACGGTGGATTTGCCCGGCCCTTCGCGGCGCGAGCGGCAATTGCGCGCGCAGCTTTCCATTCCGCCGCGCCTGACGCCCGCGATGTTGTGGCAGATCGCGCAGCGCCCGGCTTGGGCATTGGGCACGCTGCGCCACGGCCAGCCGCGCTTGCGCCTGATGGAGCAATATTTGCGGCTGGCGGGCAATGCCCCCTCTACGGCCCATCCCGGCTATTTGCTGCGCGCAGCCCCTGATTGGGAGTATCTGCACGCCGTGCGCGCGCTTTGGGACGGGCCATTGGTGATTAAAGGGGTGATGAACAGTGCCGATGCCCTGCGCCTGCGCGATGCGGGCGCAGATGCGATCTGGGTATCAAACCATGGCGGGCGGCAATTTGATGGCGCGCCCTCTGCACTGGCCGCGCTGGCCGAAATCCGGGCGGCACTGGGGCCGGATATGCCGCTGATCTATGATGGCGGGGTCGAATCCGGGCTGGATGTGTTGCGCGCCATGGCTTTGGGGGCGGATTTCTGCATGCTGGGGCGCGGCTGGCATTATGCGCTGGGGGCGCTTGGCCCGACAGGGGCCGCACATCTGGCCCGGATATTGCGCGCCGATCTGGTGGCAAACATGATGCAGATGGGCATTACCACGCCCCGAGAGGCGGCCAGCCAGATATGGCCCCCCCTCTGGCCAGCAATTGTGACGAATCCTAACAAAGGCTTTACTGCGCCGCAGAAATTGCCCTAGAACACTTCAAAATCTGGCGCTTGTCACAGCCATAGGGGGGCTACATGGCCGAGTTCAAGAAAATCCTCATTGCCAATCGCGGCGAGATTGCAATCCGCATCATGCGCGCGGCCAATGAATTGGGCAAACGCACCGTTGCGGTTTATGCCGAAGAGGACAAGCTTGGCCTGCATCGTTTCAAGGCCGATGAAGCCTACCGCATTGGCGAGGGGCTTGGCCCTGTCGCGGCCTATTTGTCGATTGATGAGATCATTCGCGTGGCCAAGCAATCGGGCGCGGATGCGATCCATCCCGGCTATGGGCTTTTGTCGGAAAACCCCGATCTGGTGGAAGCCTGCGTTGCGAATGGGATTGTGTTCATTGGCCCCAAGGCCGAGACAATGCGCGCCTTGGGCGACAAGGCCAGCGCACGGCGCGTGGCGATTGCCGCAGGCGTGCCGGTTATCCCAGCAACCGAAGTGCTGGGCGAGGATATGGACGCCATTCGCGCCATGGCCGCAGAGGTTGGCTATCCGCTGATGCTGAAAGCCAGCCATGGTGGCGGCGGGCGCGGCATGCGGGCGGTCAACGCCCCGGAAGAGTTGGAGGCCAAAGTCCGTGAAGGCCGCCGCGAGGCCGAAGCCGCATTCGGCAATGGCGAAGGCTATCTGGAAAAGATGATCCTGCGCGCGCGCCATGTGGAGGTGCAGCTTCTGGGCGATACCCATGGCAATCTCTATCACCTTTACGAGCGGGATTGCACCGTGCAGCGGCGCAACCAGAAAGTGGTGGAGCGCGCGCCAGCCCCCTATCTGAGTGCCGAGCAGCGGGCCGCAATCTGCGAAGAGGCCCTGAAAATTGGCCGCGCTGTGGGCTATCAGAATGCGGGAACTGTCGAATTTCTGATGGATATGGATGATGACAAATTCTATTTCATCGAAGTGAATCCGCGCGTTCAGGTGGAACATACTGTCACCGAAGAAGTGACGGGTATTGATATTGTGAAAGCCCAGATACGGATTGCCGAAGGGGCCACATTGTCAGAGGCCACGGGAACGCCCTCGCAAGGCGATGTCACGCTGTCGGGCCATGCGCTGCAATGCCGCGTGACAACCGAAGACCCGCTGAACAATTTCATCCCCGATTATGGCCGCCTGACAGCCTATCGCAGCGCCACAGGCATGGGTATTCGTCTGGATGGCGGCACGGCCTATGCTGGCGGTGTGATCACCCGCTATTACGATTCGCTTCTGGTGAAGGTCACAGCATGGGCGCCCACCCCGACAGAAGCCATTGCCCGGATGGATCGCGCCTTGCGCGAATTCCGTATTCGGGGGGTGAGCACGAATATCGCTTTTGTGGAAAACCTGCTCAAACATCAAACATTCTTGGATATGAGCTATACAACCAAATTCATTGACACCACCGAAGAGTTGTTCAGTTTCCGCAAGCGCCGCGACCGGGCCACGAAAATCCTGACCTATATCGCCGATATCACAGTAAACGGCCATCCAGAGACTGCAGGCCGTGCCCTGCCGCCTGCCGGGATAAGAACACCTGTTGCGCCCAAGGTGACAGGCCAGCCACCGCGCGGGGCCAAGCAGATATTGGATGAACAGGGGCCGCAGGCCGTGGCCGATTGGATGGCGGCGGAAAAGCGGCTGTTGCTGACCGACACCACCATGCGCGACGCGCATCAATCGCTTCTGGCCACGCGCATGCGCTCTATCGATATGATCCGGGTTGCGCCTGCTTATGCCCATATGCTGCCGCAGCTTTTCAGCGTGGAATGCTGGGGCGGGGCCACCTTTGATGTGGCCTATCGCTTCTTGCAGGAATGTCCGTGGCAGCGCCTGCGCGATTTGCGCGCGCGCATGCCTAATCTGATGACACAGATGCTTTTGCGCGCCTCGAACGGGGTGGGCTATACGAATTACCCCGATAATGTGGTGCAATTCTTTGTGCGTCAGGCCGCCGAAACCGGGGTGGATGTGTTCCGCGTCTTTGACAGCCTGAACTGGGTTGAGAATATGCGCGTGGCGATGGATGCCGTGATCGAGGCCAACAAGGTTTGCGAAGGCACAATCTGTTATACGGGCGATATCCTGAACCCGGATCGCGCGAAATATGATCTGAAATATTATGTCCGCAGGGGGCAAGAGTTGAAAGCTGCAGGCGCGCATGTGCTGGGGCTGAAAGATAGGGCTGGGCGTTTGAAGCCCGCTTCGGCGCGTTTGCTTGTCAAGGCG
>JAIUNA010000020.1 GCA_022565265.1 Roseinatronobacter sp.
ATCTTGTCGGCCTGTTCCAGATGCAGCGGGTAATCGCCCAGATCAAAGCACTCCAACCGATGCACCCCAAGCACCTGCGCCGCGCCCTCTGCTTCGGCGCGGCGAATGGCCTTCACCTCGTCCAGAGTTTTCCCTTCTTTCCAAAGCTTGGCACTCTCGCCGCGTTCGCCAAAGGACAGGCACGCCACGGTAATCTGATAGCCCATCTGCGCATGCAGCGCGATTGCGCCGCCACAGCGCCAGACGAAATCGGCGGCATGGGCGGAAATGACAAGGGCGGTCTTGGGGTTTTGCATAAGAACTCCTGTCTGCGACTGCCCTGCGTTTGTGCCAAACCGTCTCTGCGCACTCAAATACGAAAGCGACGCAAGGTCATAAGCTAATGGAACAGAACCCTGTTGCGCATAGTGGCACAACCGCCCACCAAAAACGGCGTATCTGGAAAAATCATAACCTAAGGATTATGCAATATGCACAAGAATATAATTTATCATCGTTACATTTCGTGCCATCACAGCAATGATCAAACGCCAGCCAGCAGACAGAAGGGGCCTGTAAATGAGTGAGGGGGCATGAGCGAGCGCTATACGGATGGGATGCGCATGCGGCGCAGGGTTCTGGGCGATGCCCATGTCGATCGCGCCGAGGCACTGCGCAATGGGCTGGATACCCCGTTTCAAACCCTGATCACAGAGGCGGCATGGGGCACTGTCTGGGCCTCGGACGCGCTGAGCCTGCGCGAGCGTTCTATGCTGACGCTGGCCATTCTGGCCGCAACTGGCAATTTTGAAGAAATCCCGATGCATATTCGTGCAACCCTGCGCACAGGTGCAAGCCCGCGCGACGTGATGGAAGCCTTTCAACATGTCGCCATCTACGCGGGCGTGCCAAAAGCAAATCACGCCATCAAGATCGCCAAGGCGACATTTGCCGAAATGGAGGCGGCAAACCATGATGACAAATAGCCCGCTTATCCCGCGCAACCGCGCGCTGCACCCTGTGCCATATGACCCGGATTACAAAACAACGGTTGCCCGCTCTCCCAACCTGCCGCTTTTGTCGATGGATTCCAGCGCGTCAGAGGAAACTGGCCCAACCTTCGGCCATAACCAGGTTGGCGCGCTGGACAACAATCTGCTCCTGAACTGGACGCGCGGCGCGGCCCCCGCTGTGGGCGAGCGTATCTTGGTGCATGGCCGGGTTCGCGATGAAACCGGGCGCGGCGGGCCCCATACACTGGTGGAAATCTGGCAGGCCAATGCAGGCGGGCGCTACAGGCATAAAAAAGACGGCTATCTTGCCCCGCTTGACCCCAATTTCGGCGGTGCCGGGCGCACCCTGACAGATGCCGAGGGGCGCTACCAGTTTCTGACAATCCGCCCCGGTGCTTACCCCTGGCCCAATCGTGGCAATGATTGGCGGCCCATGCATATCCATATATCCGTCTTTGGCCACAGCTTTGGCCAGCGGCTGATTACCCAGATGTATTTTGAGGGCGACCCCCTGATCCCGCTTTGCCCGATTGCCGCCACGATCAAGAACCGCGCCAGCCTCGATCAGTTGGTTGCACCTCTCGACATGGCAAATTCCAAGCCGCTGGATTATCTGGCCTATAAATTTGACATCGTTCTGCGCGGCCGCCGCCAAAGCATGTTTGAAAACAAACCAGAGGGAATGGGAGCCATGGTGCAGAAACTTGAGATGCTGCTAGAAACCGCCTCGCAAACCGCTGGCCCCTATGTCCATATCGGGCTGATGCCCTCTTATACCGGCAATAGCCAGATCTTTGATCAAGAACTGGGAGAAAGCCCGATTGCGCAGGGCGCCGAAGGTGAGATCATAGAAATATCAGGCTCTGTCTATGACGGCACAGGCTGGGCCATGCGCGATGCGCTGATTGAAAGCTGGCAACCCGATGCACAGGGCCGCTTTGCCGGGCAAGAGGGCGCAGACCCGAAAGTATCTGGATTTTGCCGCTTTGCCGCCAATGCCGATACAGGTGAATTCACTTTGCGCACGGTCAAGCCGGGCCGGGTGGCCCAGCATGATGGGCGAATGCAGGCGCCCCATATCTCGCTCTGGATTGTGGCGCGCGGTATCAATATCGGCCTGCAAACCCGGATATATTTCGAGGATGAGGATAACAGCGCAGACCCGCTTTTAGCGCGGATCGAACAACGCCAGCGCGTTGAGACGCTGATCGCAAAGAAAACAGAGGCGGGGCGCTACCGCTTCGATATTCGCTTGCAGGGGCCGGGCGAAACGGTTTTTCTGGATATCTGACCAGCCCGCGCACGCCACTCGACACAGGAAAGACCCAATGACAAACCCCTGCATCATTGCCGTGGCCATTACTGGTTCGGTTCCCACCAAGGCCAATAACCCGGCTGTGCCCATCACTGTGGCAGAGCAGATTGAAAGTACGCAGGCCGCGTTCGAGGCAGGCGCCGCAATCGCGCATTGTCATGTGCGCAATGATGATGGCACGCCCAGTTCTGACCCCGAAAAATTCGCGGCCCTGAAAGAGGGGTTGGAAAAGCATTGCCCCGGTATGATTATCCAACTCTCAACAGGCGGGCGCTCTGGCGCAGGGCAGGCGCGCGGTGGCATGCTGCGGCTGCGCCCCGATATGGCCTCGCTTTCCGTGGGTTCCAACAATTTCCCGACACGGGTTTATGAGAACCCGCCTGATCTGGTGGATTGGCTGGCCTCTGAAATGCTGAAATACGATGTGATGCCGGAAATAGAGGCATTTGATCTGAGCCATATCATTCAGGCGTGCAAAATGGCCGAGGATGGGCGGCTGAAGCGCCCGCTTTATGTGCAATTCGTCATGGGTGTGAAAAACGCCATGATCGCGGATGAGCGCATTCTGGATATCTATATCGAAACCCTGCACCGCTTTGCCCCGGATGCGCTGTGGTGTGCGGCAGGCATTGGCTCAAACCAGATCGTCGTCAATGAATGGGCAATCGCGCGGGGCGGCCATACCCGCACCGGGCTGGAGGATAATGTGCGGTTGGATCGCGACAGGCTTGCCCCGTCCAATGCAGCGCTGGTGGCGCGCACTGTGGAACTGTGCGAGAAATACGAGCGCCCGGTTGCCACATGGGCGCAGGCACGCGCCATACTGGGGCTTCGGGCGGCGGCATGACGCCCGCTCCCTTCACCAGCGCGCTGACAGCGCCGCTATTGGGCGATACTGAAGCAGCGGCGTTGCTTTCAGACGCGGCGTTCATCGGCCAGATGATCCGGGTAGAAAGCGCGTTTGCGCGCGCTTGCGGTGCAGTCGGTGTAATCCCCGCGGAAATGGCGCAAGAAATTGGCGCGCATCTGGACGGGCTGATGCTTGATCCACAGGACTTGGGCGCAGGCATGGCCAGCGCCGGGGTTCCTGTGCCCGCACTTGTGGCCCAGCTTCGCGCGGCCATGGGGCGCGAGGGTGAGGGGCTGCATTGGGGCGCCACATCGCAAGATATTGTCGATTGCGCCCATGTGCTGCAATGGCGCGATTTGCTGACGCTGCTGGAAGGGCGACTGGGGCAGCTACTGGAAGCATTGCATACGGGCAGTGATGCACAGGCCCAAACCTTGATGGCTGGCCGCACCCGCAGCCAGAGTGCAACCCCCATCACATTGGGCCTGCGCATGGCAACATGGGCGCAACCTCTGATTGCGCTGGAGGCCGAATTACCACATCTGCGTGCGCAAGTGCTGCGCGTGCAATATGGCGGCGCATCAGGTGCCGCAAGCGCCACGGGTGCGCAATCCGAAGCCCTGAGCAACGCGCTTGCGCAGGCGCTTGGGCTGGCCCCTGCCCCCTGCTGGCACTTGGATCGGTCAGGGCCGCAAGCGCTTGGCGCTTGGCTGGTGCGGCTGTCAGCCGCGCTGGCAAAACTGGCGCGCGATCTGATCATCTCCGGACGGTCTGAAATTGATGAGCTGCGCGCAGGCGCGGGCGGCGGGTCTTCGACCATGCCGCAGAAATCAAACCCTGTCGCGGCAGAAGCCATTGTTGCGCTGGCGCAGTATTCGGCCAGCCTGCACCCGCTTCTGGCACAGGCCGCGATGCCGCTGGAAGAACGCGATGGCGCGGCATGGGCGCTGGAATGGCTGGCCCTGCCCCAGATGGGCATGGCGGCTGCGGCTTGTCTGCGCCATGCCGCGCAATTGATAGGCAGCCTGCAACCCGCGCCCGACCGCATGCGCGCGCAGCTTGACGCCGGGAATGGTGCCATCATGGCCGAGGCTGCAAGCTTCGCCTTGGCCCGGCATATGCCCCGCACCAAAGCCAGCGCTGTTGTGAAAGACACGCTTGAACTGGCACGCAAAGAGGGATTGACGCTGGCACAGGCCCTTGCCCGAAATCCGGCGCTGAGCGCTTTGGAAGATTGGGAAGAAAGCCTCTCCCCCCGGCAAGCCGCCGCCCCCGCCGAGGCTATGCGCCTGCGCATATGGGCCATGCGCCGCAGCACGTAAACGCCTGTGAAACAGACGCGCGGTACTCGAAATCTTGCTGGGGGGTGAGAGGCGGGCTTGTGAGAAAATTGCCAGTGATCGGAAGCTTGGCCTGTTCGAGGGCCAAATAGCGCCGCGCCGTCTCAGCGCCGAAGGCCGCCGCGCCGCGCAAGCATCAGGGCTGCTCCAGCCGTTGGCGATAGGCACGCGGCGACAGGCCCGCGAAAATCCGGAAGCGGCGGCTGAAATAGCTGGCATCCTCGAAGCCCAAACTATGCGCAACTGACTGCGCGCTCATCTGAGTATAGGCCAAAAGCCGCGACGCCTCGCGCATCAGATGTGCCTCTATCACAGCTTGCGGGGCAAGCCCTGTTTGTGACGCGCAGATACGCCCAAGGCTGCGCTCGGACAAGCCCAACTCGGAGGCATAGCGCGAAACCGGCCAATGTCGCGCCGCAGGGGCCGCAATCAGGGCCTGAAACCGCACCAATCGCATATCCGGGCTTGGGGCAGTGCCATCTTGTGCGCCATGATCATCACGCAGCAACTCTGTCAGGATCAGACCCAACCGGGCGCGCAATTCTGTACGGCGCAGGGCGGCGCGCCCCTGCCAGACACGGTGCAGCACAGTTACAGCCTGCGCCATCCCCGCTGCGGGGGCAGAGAGGCGCGGCGCAGACAGAAGCGCCCTTGCTTCTGCACCCGGCCCAAAGAAGTCTGGATAATGCTGGACAGGCAAGCTGATCACCCACCCTTCGGTATCCGAGGAAAAGCGAAATCCATGCACAGCGCCGGGCGGCAGACATAGGGCAACGGGTGGGGCAAGCGCATGTTCTACGCCCTCTACCTGAAAGCGGATACTGCCTGAAAGCAGAAGAAAAATCTGGAAAAGATGCGTATGGCGATGTGGCTTTATCACCCAGTCCAACCCTGCTGCCCGATCGCGTATTTGCTCCATATGCAAAATATCGGGAAAGGCGACATCTTCGCCATATAGCTGGAAGGCGGGGATTTGGGGCATGGCTGACATGGCGGAAAAATACCACTTTTGGGGCAATGCGTCCATTCCAGAATACCAGCAAAACCCTATGATATATGCCATATGGAGATTATCGGGAGGGGTGTGAATGCGCACACAGGTAGCCATTATCGGCGGCGGGCCATCGGGGCTGTTGCTGTCACATTTGCTTAACCGCGCTGGTATCGAGACAGTGGTTCTGGAACGCCAAAGCCGGGACTATGTGCTCTCGCGCATTCGCGCGGGCGTTCTCGAACGTGGCACAGTTGACCTGCTGCACCGCGCAGGCGTCGGCGCGCGGATGACGCGCGAAGGGCACACGCATTCCGGCTGCTATCTGACCCATGACCAACAGATGATCCGCATGGATTTTGCCGCCGCCTGCGGCGCCGCGGTGACGGTTTACGGCCAGACCGAAGTCACGCGCGATCTGTATGACGCGCAAGACGCCATTGGCGCGCAGCATATTCACGGGGTCGAGGCGGTGGCCCTGCATGATCTGGACAGCGCGCGCCCTCATATCACCTACACACTCGACGGCCAGAGCCACAGGCTGGATTGTGATTTCATTGCCGGATGTGACGGGTTTCATGGAGTAAGCCGCAAGGCCATTCCTGCCAATCTGCGGCGCGAATATGAGAAGGTTTACCCTTTTGGCTGGCTGGGTGTGCTGTCGGAAACACCGCCTTTGCATGAGGAATTGATCTATGCCAACCACCCGCGCGGCTTTGCGCTGGCCTCTATGCGCAACCCGATGCTGTCGCGTTATTATATTCAGGTTCCGCTGAGTGATAAGGTTCAGGATTGGTCTGATGCCGCGTTCTGGGAAGAGTTTAGCGCGCGCATGCCCGAAGATGTGGCGGCGGGACTGATAACTGGCCCCTCGATCGAGAAATCCATCGCCCCCTTGCGCAGTTTTGTCAGCGAACCAATGCGGTACGGCGCGTTATTCCTTTGCGGGGATGCGGCACATATCGTGCCGCCCACAGGCGCGAAGGGGCTTAATCTGGCGGCATCTGATGTGCATTATCTGAGCACGGGATTGCTTGCGCATTATAACGAGAAAGACAGCGCGGGCTTGGATGACTATTCCCAAAAAGCGCTGGCGCGGGTTTGGCAGGCCATGCGGTTTTCATGGCAGGTTACGACATTGATGCACCATTTCCCAGAGCATTCCGACTATGACCGCCAGATGCAACGAGTGGAATTGATGCAGCTTGCCACGAACCCGGCAGCGCAACGGATGTTTGCGGAGAATTACACAGGCCTTCCCTATTGAAATTCGGGCCGGGCAAGGGGGCGCTCGCGCCCCCTCTTGGGCCTTTGGCCCAATTCACCCCCTGAGGATATTTGTGCCAAGATGAAAGATCACAGAACAGGGTGACGCCAGACCTGCAACAGGCCGAAATGGGGATGGGTGAAATCCCCTTCATGGGTGCAGTCTAGGCGGCGCGCGAGTGCGGCTGAGCGATGGTTTTCGGGCGCGATCAGGCTGGCGGGGCGCGTCCAGCCAAGGGTTTTACACGCATGGGCGCGGGCGGCGAGAACGGCCTCTTGGGCAAAGCCTTTGCCCTCATGGGCAGCATCCCAGATTTGCCATGCGATTTCCGGCTCTGGCCAGCCTTCGGGGAAAAACGGGCCAGCCGCACCGATGGGCGAGTGGGTGCTGCGCTCCAGAATGGTGAACACCCCATAGCCGCGCATGATATGATGGCCAAGGGTGACACAAAAGCGGCTCCAGGCCAGGATCGGATCGGGTTGGCCGCCGGTAAATCGCGCGCGGGCGGACATGAAATAGGCTTTGAAGGCCGGATAATCCGCCGGGCATGGCGCGCGCAGAATCAAGCGATCAGTGTTCAACGCCATAGCCCTTAGCCCGCCATATGCACGGTCTTGACCTCCAGATAGCTGTCCAACCCCTCGCGCCCGCCTTCGCGGCCCATGCCGGATTCGCGGTAGCCGCCGAAAGGGTGCTTGGGATCGACGATCAGCCCGTTCACTGTCAGCCCGCCTGTGCGCATCCGCCGCGCGAAGGCAAAGCCGCGTTCGGGATCGGCGGAATAGACGGCGCCATTCAACCCGTAAGGGGTGGCATTGGCCTTGCGTGCGGCGTCATCTTCATCGCTATAGCTGATGACCGAGACAACCGGCCCGAAGATTTCCTCTTGCGCGATTGTCATATCGGGGGTGACGTCGGAGAAGATGGTCGGCTCGATATAAAAGCCCTTGTCCAGCCCGCGCGGCCGCCCCCCGCCGCAGACAAGCCGCGCACCCCCGGCCCGGCCTGCGGCGATATAGCCCTCTACCCGCTCGCGCTGGCGGGCCATGGCAAGCGGGCCCATCTGGGTGGCAGGATCGGCAGGATTGCCCAGTTTCAGCGCCTGAACCGCTGGCACGAACATATCCAGAAATTCGCGCTTGCGGGCCTCTGGCACCAAAAGCCGTGTGAGCGAGAAGCACACCTGCCCAGTAATCGGCATGGAATAGACCATGAGAGAGGGCAGCGCCTTTGCGAAATCGGCATCGGGCAGCAGCACGGCTGCGGATTTGCCCCCCAATTCCAGCGAGACCCGCGCGAGCCTGTCGGCGCAAACGCGCATGATATGCTTGCCCACGGGGGTTGATCCGGTAAAGGCCACTTTCTCTACATCGCGGTGGCGCACAAGGTAATCGCCCCCGTCGCGCCCGGCAGGAACAAGATTGAACACCCCGCGCGGCAGGCCTGCGGCCTCTATGCACTCTGCCAGAATATACGCCTCTAGCGGGGTTTCGGGCGAGGGTTTGGCAACCATGGTGCAGCCAGCTGCCAGCCCTGCCGCAATCTTGTAGCTGAGCAGAACCATGGGCGCATTCCACGGCGCAATGGCTGCGCAGACGCCCACAGGTTCGCGCAGAACCCGCACCTCTCCGCCATCATCACGGTGGCGGATATCGGTGAAAGGATAGCTCTCTATCAGATCGGCATAATGGGAAAAGAGCGTGGCATTTTGTGGCACAAGTTTGCGCGTAAGGCTGATGGGCGCGCCAACTTGGGTTGTCCAGGCCCAGGCGATTTCCTCTAGCCGTTCCGAAATCAGCGTGGCAACACGGCGCAGGCAGGCGGCGCGGTCGCGTGCAGACATGCGTGGCCATGGGCCATCATCAAAGGCCATGCGCGCGGCAGAAACCGCGCGATCAATATCCACAGGCGTGGCTTCGGGGTAGCTGATCAGTTTTTCTTCGGTCACTGGCGAGATGACATCAATCCGCTTGTCCGAGGCAGGCTTGACCCACTCTCCATTGATGAAGAACCGCTCTGGGGCCTTCAGGATCGCGCCTTGTTGCAGTGTGACCATCTTGCCCCTCCGGTATTTCGATAACTAGCCCACCACGCGGCGCAGATGGCCTGCACCCTGCCTGCTGGCCCAATCCGCACATGTCTGAATCCCCCCCAAGGGGAACAGATGAATCTGCGCGGGCGCGGCCTCTGGCCGGGTTTGTGCCTCTTGTGCGAGCGCCTCGATCAGATCATCAGGTTCGAAGGGAAGCAGCAATTTGCTCAGATCACGCGCGCGCTTTTTCAGCACCGCAAGCGAGGGGCCAACGCCGCAGGCAATTGCGAATTTCAGCAACGTTTGAAGCTTTGCTGGCCCTGCAACGCCCAAATGCACCGGCAAGGCAATCTCCTGTTGGCGCAAGCGCGCGATCCACTCTGTGGCCGCTTTGGCATCGAACAGGAATTGCGTGACAATCGCCATCTCCACCCCGGTCTCGGTGGCATATTCTGCCTTCCAGCGCAGCGCCTCATCCAGAACCGAATGGCTGCCATCGGCGGCGATATCGCGATTGCCCTCTGGGTGGCCTGCAACATGCAGGTGGGTGAACCCGGCCTTTTCAAAGGCGCCAGTTTGGAGAATGTCGATGGAAGAGGTGAATTGCCCGACAGGGCGCGCATTACCCCCCGCCAGCACCAATGCCTGTTTGACCCCGGCTTCGCCCTGATAACGCGCTATCCAGTCTTGCAGCATGGCCAGATTGGCGATGGAGCGCGCGGGGAAATGCGGCATCACATCGAACCCGTCATGCGCAAGGCGCTTTGCCGTTGTCACCATGTCGTCAATTGGTGTGCCATCAATATGGGCGATATACACACGTGTTCCCACAGGAAACAGGGTTTTGAAATCGGGTATCTTGGCCGCCGTACGCGGCATCACCTCTATCGAATAGCCCTGCAACATCTGGGGCGCAGAAAGGTTGGGATATGTCATGCGGCCTCCTCCATCTGGATTCATGTATACGCAGATTTGCCAAAAAGGCAAATAATCATCCGATCATGGCCATAATATTCGCGTCATGTATACATGACTATCCCTTCAATCCTCGCGCTCGCGCCGACGGCGTGTATCATCCAGACGCATGTCATCGCGCGCACGTTCCAGAAGGCGGTTCAGGCCGGGGGCGTGGACGGTCTGTTCCAGAACCGATTCCAGCGCCTGCAACACCGCCCCGCGAGAGCCTTCGACCGTGCCAACTTGCGTCACGTTGATATTGCCAATCTTTTCGGCAGGTTTGACCATTTCCGCCACGATCCTTGGCATGGCTTCCAGCCGGGCCAGTTCTGCCTCATGGGCCAGAGATTCAGGGCTGCGCGCGTTCTCTGCGGCAATGCGCGCGCGCAGGGCCGCGATCTGGGCCTGCTCACGCTTGAGATTGGCGGCGACCTCTATGTCGCTGGTCTGAGCCTGTGCCTCGGCGCTGTTGCGCGCTGCCTGCGCGCCAATTTCGGCGCGGCGGGCGCTGGCCTCTGCATCGGCCTCGGCGGCAATGCGCGAGAGGATGCGCCGGCGCTCTGCCTCGGCCTCGGCACGGGCGGTTTCGACGGCCTCTTGCGCGCGCACAGCATCGGCGCGGGCCAGATCGGCCTCGGCCATGGCGCGGCTTTCATCCTGGCTTTTGGCGGCAACCATCACGGCGCGTTCCTGTTCTGCCAGTTCCAGCGCGCGGGCGCGGGCAATTTCAGCCTCGCGGATGGCTTGCTCGCGGGCGATATCGGCAGTCTGGATTTTTTGTTCCATCTCAATGCGCGCCTCTGCCGCCGCGCGCTCTGCATCTGCCTTGCCGCGGGCCACTTCGGCCAGTTGTGCCGACATAAGCGCTTCCACCTTTTGCGCCTGCGCAATTTCTGCGCGGCGCTCTTCCAGATCAATATCCAGACTCTGGCGTGCTGCCTCCATGGCGGCGCGGCGCACGCTGACTTGGGTTTCGCTTTCAATCTCGGCGCGTTCGCGTTTGGATTGGGCGATCACCTGCGACAGTTTGCGCAGCCCTTCGGCGTTGAAGGCGTTGTTTTCATCCAGCGCAGAAAACGGGGTCTGATCCAGCGCTGTCAGGGCCACTGCATCCAGTTGCAGCCCATAGCCCGAGACTTGCGGGCCAACAGCCTCGCGGATGCGGGCCATGAATTCGGCACGGCCCTCGTGCAATTCATCCATGCTGCGCGTGGCGGCAACGGAGCGCAGGGCATCTATGAAAATCCCCTCCAGAAGGCTACGCAATTCTTCGGCCTGAAAGCTGCGCCGCCCCAAGGCTTGGGCCGCACGCGCGACCGGGCCTTCCTGCGGGGGCACAGACAGGTAGAATTCCGCGCCCACATCTATGCGCAGCTTGTCACGCGTAATCAGGGCCTGATCGGCGCGGCGCTGCACGTCCAGACGGATGGTTTGCATATTCACCCGCGCCACCTCCTGAAACCACGGCAGCGCCAGCAAGCCCCCCTCAATCGCCACGCGCCGCCCCCCAATGCCGGTGCGCACCAGCGAAACCGCATTGCTGCCACGCTCGTAAAAGGCCGCAGCAAGAGCGATCACCACGGCTATCAGCACAATCAGCGCGATGATCCAGAAAATCGATGTCATCCTCTTTGTCCTTTTCGGCCAAGTTCGAGAGTATTACAGCCCATCATGCCTGCACCTGATCTGTGCCGACAGGCCACCATCCGAGGCCAGATTGGCCCCTGCCATCCCTGATGACAGATCGGACAGCAAAAAGAGCGCCGCTTGCGCGGCATCCATAATCCCGCGCGCGCCATCATGGCCACGCGCAGCGGAAGTTTCGGGAGGTAGATACCCATCCTTGCTGGCAGGGGTCAGCGCATTTATGCGGATATCGCGCGCAGCCCATCGCCAGCGCTGCGCCATGGCAAAACCCAGCATCGCCCAACCCGCCACGCGCGGCGCGCGCGCGGGTTCGGCATCCAGCCCCCAGCGGGTAACAAAACCCGCAATCCCAGATGGGCGCAGCGCCATGGCCGCGCGGGTTTCTGGCAGGCAATCAGCCCAATGGTGCGACATGGGAGCGGCGCGCACCAGAATACTGGCGCGCGGGGCAAGCTTTGCCCCAAGAGCCAGCGCCAGATCGCGCGGCGCAATCAGCCCCTGCGCCAGAATATCCGCCGGGCCTGCATCTGGCAGCGCCGGAAACAACGCCAGCCCGTCCAGACCATCGGGCAGGCTATGGGCCAGTGCCTCTGGCGTGGCGGCATCAGACAGATCAGCGCGGTAAAAGGCCGCCAGCCCCTCGAAATTGCGCATACCGTCAATGCCATGCACTTCGGCCCCCGCCGCCTGCGCCGCGCGCACCACGGCCAAGCCCAGCCCAGAGGCAGAGCCCAGCACCGCGATACGTTTGCCAGCCAGAATTGCGGGAATAGCCATGGCCTAGAACACCGGCGGGTAAGGCCGGCCACCCCTATCAAGGGTAATCCAGCGGGTTTCGGTAAATGTCTCTATCGACCAGCGCCCCCCATGCCGCCCCAGACCAGAGGCTTTGGAGCCGCCAAAGGGCACATGCGGCTCGTCATTCACAGAACTGCAATTGACATGGCACATGCCCGTTTCCAGCCGCCGCGCCATATCCAAGGCGCGCGCTTCATCGCGGGTGAATATCCCGGCAGAAAGCCCGTATTCGGTGTCATTATTGATGGCAATCGCTTCATCATCGGTACGAAACGGGAGGACAGGCACAACCGGGCCAAAGGTTTCATCCTGATAAACCAGCATATCGGGGGTAACGCCTGCCAATATGGTGGGTTCCACAAAGCGGCCATGTATACCGCCCCCCACCACAACTTTCGCGCCCTTGGCAAGCGCATCGTCCAGTTGCGCCCGCACCCGCGCCACTTGCCGATCATTGATAAGGGGGCCGATAACATTGGCCTTGTCAGCCGTATCGCCCACTTTCAGACGCGCTGCGCGGGCTGCAAATTTTTCCAGAAATTCGGGGTAAATGCTTTCCTGCACAAGCACCTTTTCGACACTCATGCAAATCTGGCCCTGATGCATGAAACTGCCGAAATTCGCGGCCTGTGTCGCGCGTTCCATATCGGCATCTTCCAGAATGATCAGGCTATCCTTACCCCCCAATTCGACACAGCATTTCTTCAGATGTGCGCCTGATTTCGCGGCAATCGCCCGGCCCACAGGGGTAGAGCCGGTGAAGGAAATGCCCTTGACCAGCGGGTTTTCAATCATCTCATCGCCCATCTCTGCCACCCGCTCGCGCGAGCAGGTGATGACATTGAACACACCCGCCGGAATACCGGCCTCTTCCAGCACCTCGGCAAAGAAGATGCCGCCCAGATAGGGGGTATCCTCCGAGGGTTTGAGAACGATTGTATTTCCTGCCGCCAGCGCAAAGGCAAAGCCGCGCGCCGTCAGGATGCCGGGAAAATTCCATGGGCTGATGACAGAGATGACCCCCATCGGAAAACGGATTGCGGTAGACAGTTTGCCGTAATCGCTGGGCAATATCTCGCCTGATGCCGCATAGCAGATCGCAGCAGCAGAGCGGAAAACTTCGGGCACATAGTGGGCTTCGAACGCGCCCTTGCCATACCAGCCGCCCCCTTCGGCCTGCACAGCGGCGATAAAATCGGGGGCGCGGCGTTCAAACACATCGGCAATCCGGTGCATCAATTTCGCACGTTCAGTATATTTCAGTGCAGCCCAGCCGGGAAAGGCACGATGCGCGGCCTCTATCGCGGCCACAGCCTCGCTGCGGCCACCGTCCGGCGCTTCGGCCCAAAGGCTGCCATCATTGGGGTTGAGATCGGCGAAACTGCGCGCGCCCTGCCGCCACTGACCATCAATATACATGCCGCGCAGCGCGCGGGCTGGCTTGGTGTCTAGCATCTCAGCTCTCCATCTTGTCAAACTGCGCGGAACCGGGCCGCCTGCGCCAAACGTCTACCTTGCCCGCAACAGGGGCCGGGGGGCTTTCTGCCGGCGGCGGGGGCGGCGTGTAAGCTTTGGCAACAGGCGCGGCCCTGTCACGGATTGAGGGGCGCAGCGGGGGCAAGGGGCTGGCAGCGGGGGCACGGCTTTTGCGGGCGGCGGCTTCAATCTCCTCCAGCGCGCGGCGCAGGCTGTCGCTGCGCGGCGCCGCGCCTTGGGCCGATGCGGGCGCAGGCTTGGATGAAGCTGGCGGGATATGCACCACCGCACGCGGTGCAGCTTTTGCACCTGCCCGGCGCACAAGTGCCTCTATATCCAGCCCCACCACAGAGGCCGCCGTAACTGTCTCTGTCGGGCGCGGGCGTACAGTCACAGTCTGCGGCTTTGCCACAGGTGCGGGCGCTACAGGGCTGGCGCGGCCTTTTGCCCCGCCACCGCCCAGATAGGCCGCCTGCACTGCCGGATCATTGCGCAGCACCTCGGCGCGATCTTCACGCAGAATGGTTCCGTTTTCCAGCAGATAGCCACGATCTGCAATCCCAAGGCTCAGCTTGGCGTTCTGTTCCACCAGCAAAATCCCCAACCCCGCCGCGCGCACGGCCTTTAGGTTTTGAAACAACTCTTTCGACAGCAAGGGCGACAGACCAAGCGAGGGTTCATCCAGCATCAGGATCACAGGGTTGGACATCATGGCGCGGCCAATCGCCACCATCTGCTGTTCCCCCCCCGACATGGTGCGCGCCACCTGCCCTGCGCGTTCTGTCAGTTTGGGGAAAAGCCCGATCAGACGGTCATAAATCTGGGCCTGATCCTCGCGCGCGCGCTGGGGGTTTGCGCCCAGCATCAAATTGTCGCGCACAGTCAGATCGCCAAATATGCCGCGCCCTTCGGGCACAAGTGCCACACCGCGCTCCACCACCTTATGGGGTGCAAGGCCGGTTATAACCTCTCCCGACATGGTGACAGAGCCACTCACACGCCCCTCGCATATGCCGGCAATGGATTTCAGAAGCGTGGATTTCCCGGCACCGTTTGCCCCCAGAATGACCACAATCTCGCCCGGTGCAACGCGAAGGTTCACACCATCGAGCGCGCGGTGTTTGCCATAGCTGGCGCTTAATCCTTTGACCTCAAGCATCTTCATCGGCCCCCAGATAGGCGCGGATCACTTCGGTATCAGACAATACATCGGCGGGCGTGCCTTCGGCAATTTTCGCGCCAGAGGACATGACCACACAGCGATCACACAGGCTGCGAATGGCATCCATCACATGCTCTACCAAAATGATTGTGCGCCCGTCATCGCGCAAAGATTTGATCAGGTCTATCCCTGTCTCCAGCTCTGTCGGGTTCAGGCCCGCAAGCCATTCATCCAAGAGCAACACCTCCGGCTCGCAGGCCAAGGCGCGCGCCAGTTCCACACGTTTCGTGTTGATATAGGTCAGGCTGGAGACAGGCATATTCACCTGACGGCCCATCCCCACGCGCTCCAGCAACTGGCGCGCGAAACTTTCCGCCTCTGCGCCCCAACGCTGCCGATGGCCAAAGGCCGCACCTGCAACCACATTTTCAACCACACTCAATTCTGGCAAAAGCCGCACCAATTGAAAGGTGCGCGCAACACCTTGGCGCGCAATGCGGTGTGCGGGTTTTCCCGCTATCTCTTGCCCGTTCAACCGGATTGATCCGGCAGAGGGCGGAAATGTTCCAGAGATCATATTGATCATCGTGGATTTGCCCGACCCATTGGGGCCGATAATGCCCAGAACCTCGTTCTGATGCACATCAAATACCATATCACGCACCGCCACCAAGCCGCCGAAACGCTTGGTCACATCGCGCACTTCCAGAACAACCCGCGCCATTACTGCCCCCATGCCCCAAACCGGCGCCGCAGCCTGTCATAAAGCCCGACAAAGCCCCCCGGCAGCACATAGACAATCAGCAAAAACGCCACCCCCAGCAGCAACAGGGTTTGATTGGGTGCATGGCGCGAGATGAATTCCCACAGAATTGTAAACGGAATAACCCCCGCCAATGGCCCCCAAAGCCGCCCCGTGCCGCCCAAAAGCGCCATGATGACCACCTGAAAAGACAGGATCGGGGCAAAGGCCGTGGAGGGTTCGATATAAATATACCGCGGTGCCAAAAGCGCCCCCACCACCGCCGCCACGGCACCGGAATTCATGAACAGCACAATCTTTGCCATGGCCGTATCAATACCCGAATGCTTGGCCACCGTTTCATCATTGCCGATAATGCGCAGCGCAAAGCCAAGGCGCGAGCGCCCGATCAGCCAGCCCAGCAAAAAGACCAGCGCCGCAAGCCCGATCAACTGCCAATAGATATCCCGCTCTGTGATCGAGGTAAGAACATACATGCCCCTTTGCCCGGTGCGGTTTTGCACCCATGTCACCAACTGGCGCACCAATTCGGCCAGCCCAAGCGTGAAAATCACGAAATACACCCCCGAAAGGCGCAGCGTGACCAAGCCAACAACTGCGGCCAGCACCGCGCCAATCCCTGCCGCGATCAGCGGCAAACGCCCCCTCGGCAGGGTTTGAAAACCAAGGCCCGTAACAAATGTGCCAAGCCCGAAAAACGCGGCTGTCGACAGTGAAATGTAATGCGTTGGCCCCGAAAACAGTGCCCAGCTTGTGGCCAGAACTGTAAACATGGCCATGGTTGTGGCGATGGACAGAATATAGCCGCTATCATAAAAGGGCAGCAGTGCCGCAAGGCCAAGCGCTGCGGCGGCCAGCAAGAGATTGCGAATGTCGCGCAGGGTGATCATGTGGGCTTACTCCCAAACAGGCCCTGCGGGCGAAACAGCAAAACCCCCAGAAACAACACATATGCCGCCGCCAATGTCAGGCCCGGATCAATCACGCGTGCGACAAATGTCTCTGCGATCCCAAGGATAAGCGCGGCAACAATCGTGCCCCGAATGTCGCCCACGCCGCCCATAATGACGATGATCAGCGCCTTCATGGTGAACATCACACCCACCGAGGCATCGAGCGTGAAGAACATGGAAATCAGCGCCCCGCCAGAGGCCGTGACAGCCCCTCCCAGCCCAAAGGCCAGCCCAGATACAGCGGGCACATCAATCCCCACCAGCCGCGCAGATTCCGGGCTGACAGAGACTGCGCGCATCCGCAACCCGGCCCGCGTGTAGCTAAGCCAGAGCCACAGCGCGAGAGCTATCAGAGAGGCTATGGAAAAGGCCACAACCCGGTTTTGCCCATAGGATGCGCCAAAAATATCCACCCGCTGCGCAAGATAGGAGTAGTTGAAATACCCGCCCCCGAACATCCATGTCATGATGCCCACCAGCACAAATGACAGCCCGAATGTGGCCAGAATACTATTCACCTCCAAGGCTCCGCGCGATTTTGCGCGCTTGACCAGCGGGCGCAGCATCAGCCGGTAAATCAACCAATTTACGGCAAAGGCGAGAGGAGCCACCACCAGCAGCGCGGCAATCGGGCTAACCTGCCCGGCGGTATAAACCCAAAAGGCCGCAAAGCCCCCCGCCACCAGCATTTCGCCATTGGCCAGATTCATGATGCGTGCCACGCCATATTGCAGGTTCAGCCCCATGGCGATCAGCGCATAGGTTCCGCCCAGCAAAAGGCCGGTGATCAGGATGAAGGACATTTTTCTCTCATTCGCATGCGGTAAGGGCGTACAGGGCGCGCGACTGCGCGCCCTGTCTCACATGTGGCTTCAGTCCCAACCGTCTTTCAGGATCACGTCAGATACACCATCGCGGCCCCGCGATGCGACGCCCCGGAAAACACCGTTCTGCCACTGGCCAACAGTCCAGTAGCGCTCGTTGTCATTCATCTCATTGAACTGAACAGGGCCAAGGACAGTTTCATAGCTATTGGAATTATCTTGCAGATATTCCATAACCACCGCCCGGTCTTTGGAACCCGTTGCCTCTATCGCCTGCCAAAGAATTTCGAGCGTGGCATAGGTGTCCGCAGAGGCCCAGAAATCCGGCCCCTGCCCCGCAAATTCGGTATGTGCGGCAGCAAATGCAGCAAAAGCGGGATCATCGGGGTTCACACCGCCCATGCCCATAACGCCCTCAGCTTGTGCCCCAAAGCGGCCACCATAAGAGGGGAAGGCCGTTGCCACAGCCGTAAAGAACACTTTCGGCGCAAAGTTCTGGATGATCGCCTGATCTGTCAGCGCGAAAGTATCGCCCGGATATGACCAAGCGATAAAAGCATCTGGATTGGCTGCGCGCGCGCCATCAATGATGGGCGCGATATCTTGCGTGCCCAAGGGGTAAGAGGTTTGATAGACAATCTCGAACCCGTTTTCTTCCAGCACCGCGCGGGAAATCCCCGCCATCTCGATCCCGAAAGCATCGGCCACATTCACCAGTGCCACACGGTTGCCAATTTCGCCCGCTTCGCGCAGATCCACCAGAACGCGCGCCGTATCTTCGGCCATCACACCGGTGCGGCCCAGCACAAAGAACATGCCGGGAAACTGCGCCGAAAGTTCCGGCTGCTGGTTGGTTACATTTGTGCCGGTGATCTGGGGGTAGCCCAACTGGCTGAAGATGGGCGCTGCCGCAAGGTTCAGGCCGGTGGAATAGGGCGCGACCATGAAATCCACGCGGTCTTGCGTGGCCATGCGCTGCGCTGCCTGAATGGCCTGCTGCGGATTGGTCTGATCATCATATTCAATCAGTTCTATCAGCGCCGGGCCGCTTTCCAGCTGCAAACCGCCTGCCTCATTGGTTTGATGCACCCAAAGCCGCACAGCGGGCCAATGGGTTACATCTGCCCCCCCGGCAAGCGGGCCGGTTTTGGGTGCAGCCGCGCCAAGGCGGATCACATCCTGCGCTGCGGCCCCGGTGATACTGGCTGCCATCATGGCAACCGTTGCCGCACCGAATATCAGATTTCTGCGTTTCATTTGTCTACTCCTCCCTAAAGCGTGTCGGCTCCCCGATCACACAGACAAATCAGACGATGTCGCTAGTCCCTCTCTGGCCTGCGCCCATTCTCCCCTCGCTGGGCAATATGACCCTATTCCCTGACCAGACAATTATATTTTACACCACTTAGATTAACCCTTGGGTTAATCTATCCACTGCCATATCACCCCCGCCCCATCATGGTATTGGGCAGATAGAGGGCAATATCCGGGAAAATGATCAGCAAGATCACACAAACCCCCATCGCCAGCCAAAACGGGATAATGCCACGATAAATCTTGGACAGTGGCACATGCTGCGCCACGCCCTTTACCACAAAGACATTCATCCCAACAGGCGGCGAGAGCTGCCCCATTTCCACCACAACCACCATCACAATGCCAAACCAGATCGGATCATAGCCCAGGGCAAGAATCACCGGCAGCACGATGGGAATCGTCAGCACCAGCATGGCGAACCCTTCCATGAACGTGCCAAGAATGATGTAAAGCGCGATGATGATCAGCAAAATCCCCAGCGCGGGCACAGCCAGTTCCCCCACCGCCGCCGCCAGATTGACAGGGATGCGGGTTAGCGCGAGGAAGGGCGCAAAGAAATGCGCGCCAATCAGGATGAAAAACACCATAGAGGTGGTCTTGATCGTGCTCAAAAGCGCCTCGAAGAACCGCGCGAAGGTTAGCCGGCGCGACCATAGCGCGTGCAGAAATGTCAAAAACGCCCCAACAGAGGCAGCCTCTGTCACCGTAAACACACCCGTATAAATCCCGCCGATCACGATTGTCACAATGAAGATCAGCGCGCCCGAATGGCCCAAAACGCGAAACCGCTCTGCAAAACCCACGCGCGGGCCAGCAGGGCCAGCATCCGGGTTCAGCCGCGCTACGATCACGATGGTTGCGACGAAAAGAACTGTCAGCAGCAAGCCCGGCAAGAAACCCGCCAGAAACAGCCGCCCCACCGATTGCTCGGTCAGCAGCGCATAGACAATCAGCACAGTCGAGGGCGGGATAAGTATCCCAAGCGTGCCCCCTGCCGCAATCGCGCCCGTGGCAAGGCCCGCATCGTATTTGTAGCGCTCCATCTCTGGCAAGGCCACTTTGCCCATCGTCGCCGCCGCAGCAATGGAAGAGCCTGAAAGCGCCGCGAACCCCGCACAGGAAATGATTGTGGCCGAGGCAAGCCCACCGCGCCTGTGGCCAACCCAACTATAGGCCGTGCGATACAAATCGCTGCCCATGCCCGATACAGTGGCAAAGGCCCCCATCAGGATGAACAGTGGAATAACGCTCAGACTGAAAACGGCGGAATAGGAATAGGGGAAAGAGCCAAGAACATTCATCGCCGCTTGAGGCGAATTGAGAATGGCAATCCCGCCTGCGCCCACTGCCATCATGGCCAAGCCAATCGGCACACGCAGCCCCAAAAGCGCAAACAGCGCTGCAAAGCCCAATAGGCCCGCCATCAAAGGTGTCATTGTTCTTCCTGCCTGTCAGTCTTGCCTGCTGCCAATGTCTTGACGGATTCCAGCGCCAGAACCAGTGCGAACAAACCCAGCGAAATTGCCACTGCATATTGGAACGGGTGCTTGGGTATCCGCATCATATTGGTCATATCCGACCAGCGCAGACTACCAGAGGCATAAATCCACGCGCGCCACGCGACATAGGCCAGAAACACTGCCCCTGCCAGATGCACCAAAGCCGCAAGCCAGCGCATGACCGGCTTATCCAGCCAGCGCCCCAGCAGATCAACCGTGACATGCCCGCGCGTAATCGCTGTATAGGGCAGCCCCAGCGCGACAATCAGCGACATGGCCAGTTCTGTCAGTTCATAGCCGCCCCGAAAGGGGCGGCCAAAGAAGTATCGCATGTTGATCTCATAGATGACCAACAGCATAAGCCCAACCAGCACCAGACCGCCGCCATAGGCGATAACACGCAACACCCGCTCCAACCCGCGTTCGATCTGTGCCAGCATGACCTTAATCCAGCGTCACGCCAGCCACAGCCAGCAATGCGCGCCCGTCAATACCCTGCGCGTCCATTTCCGCCGCCCATTGCCCGTAGATTGGAGAGAGGGCTTCCAGAATGCGCGCCTGTTCTTCGGCAGAGAATTCGATCACTTCCTTGCTGGAATCGGCCCGCACAAAAGCCACGCTTTCATCGGCGCGATCAAGATAGGCTTGGGTTGCCTTGCGGCTCAACTCTATCCCCGTGGCAGCGTCGATAATTGCCTGATGCTCTGGGCTAAGGCGGTTATAGCTATCCTCGTTCATCACCACAGTGAATTGCGAGCGCCCGAAGATTGGCCCGGTCAGCGTGTAGTAATTGGCCACTTCATGCATGCGGAAATCTAGGATGGTGGTGAAGGGAACCATCGCCCCGTCAATCACGCCGCGCTCCAGTTGCGGGTAAAGCTCTGTAATCGGCATGGCAACAGGCGTGCCGCCCAAAGCCTCGATCTGGCCTGCCTGCGCAGCAGAGGGCGAGCGCAGGATCATGCCCTGAATATCTTCCATAGAGCGGATCGGCTTGTCACGTGTATAGATACCCGCATCATCCGCCGCCCA
>JAIUNA010000021.1 GCA_022565265.1 Roseinatronobacter sp.
GCACCAGCGAATAGCCATTGGAATGCACCCCATCCGAGGCCAGCCCCAGCAGGATATCCCCCGCCTGCACACCGGCAGGCAGATCATGGCCGCGTTCCATCGCGCCCACGGCAAAGCCCGCAAGATCAAAATCCTTGGCCTCATACATGCCCGGCATTTCTGCTGTCTCGCCCCCGATCAGCGCACAGCCGGAACGGCGGCAGCCTTCGGCAATCCCGGTAATGATGCGCGTAGCCGCTGCGACATCCAGCTTGCCGGTGGCGAAGTAATCCAGAAAGAATAGCGGCTCTGCCCCTTGGCAGACCAGATCATTCACACACATGGCGACCAGATCAATTCCGATCGTATCCAGATGGCCGGTATCAATGGCAATGCGCAGCTTGGTTCCCACACCATCTGTTGCGGCCACAAGAATCGGGTCGTTATAGCCCGCGCCCTTGAGGTCAAAAAGCGCCCCAAAACCACCAAGCCCAGACATCACACCGGGCCGCGCCGTGGCCTTTGCCGCAGGTTTGATCGCGTCCACCAGCGCATTGCCCGCGTCAATATCCACGCCCGCCTGTGCGTAACTCAGCCCGTTCTTGCCCTTGTCCATGCGTGCAGCCCCTTGCAGCCCAAGCCTTGGCACGCGCAAGCGTGCCATTCCTGCCGGGGCGATAGCCGATTGCACGCGCGGGGGCAACTCTATGCAAACACCCCGCTTGACCAGAACCGCCAAGTTTCGTAGGCAACCGACGGCGGGCCTGTAGCTCAATTGGTTAGAGCAGAGCGCTCATAACGCTTTGGTTGGGGGTTCGAGTCCCTCCGGGCCTACCACCGCTGCATTTATCTGGCACAATCTGTGCGAGAATCCGGATCAGGCGGCCAAATCGTTGTACCCTCTTGCAGTATTTCAGGCGATTCGGCGGATTGTGCAGATGCGTCAATCTCTGCGGGGTTATGGTTGATCCTGCAAGGATACCCTGCTGTCGATCATCACTGCGGCATCTGTCAGGTAAGCCGCCTCGTCAGTGGCAAGCAGCACCGCCCGCAAGGCAGGTTTGCCTGTGCCGCGAAATATGGCAGCGGGCGGGGACATCATGGGGCGGCGCACGCAAGCGGGTTCCTTGGATTATCCGGCGCGTTCTGCCTTCTTTCCCACCATCATGGCGGCAAAAACTGTCCCAAAGGCGCAAAGCACAGCCGTGAAGAAAAAGACATAGCTGCTGCTTATCGGATAGAGCCATGCGCTTATCAGAATTGCCAGCGCGGTGATAAGACCGGCTGCGGCCCAATACACACCAGTCGCGCTTGAGAGAAACTCTGACGCGATATTTTCGCGCATGTAATGCGCTACCCCAACTTGTGCGAGACCAAGCGTTGCACCTTGCAGGATTTGCACGGCAAGTGTTGGCATCAGTTCTGCCGAGAGGCCGAAAATGCCCCAGCGCAGACAGCCCGCAAGACAGGCGATACGGATGATCTGCCCTGGTGACAAACGTGCCGAGATGCGTTTGCCAAATACGAAGGCGATGATCTCCACACCCACGCCAATACTCCAGAAAATGCCAATGGCCCAGGTTGAATGCCCTGCTTCCAACCAACGAAAGGTGCTATAGGCGTAAAAGACGCCATGACAGGCCTGAGAAATTGCGGCGCTGCCCAATAACAGCAAAAAGCCCCGATTGCGCAAGGCGCGCAAGATCGCGGCAGTTGTGATCGTGGGCTGGGCATCGCGCGCTCTGGCTGGCAGGCCAGTCGCTGTGACAATCTGCGCCAGAAGGATCACAAGGAGCAGATGCAGGATCACGCGCGTATCTGACAAGGTGATAAGATATCCGCAAACCAGCGTCGTTGCGATAACAGAGGCCGAACCCCAGGCACGCACCTGTCCAAAATCGAGCCTGTATGCGGCAAGATTTGCAATCAGGATCGATTCAGCCAGCGGGATATGCGGAGAAATTAGTGCGCGATAGACCAGAAAAACCATCGCAACCAGAATCGCACCGCTGATTGCACTCAGCGCGATCGTTGCGCATGCTGCGCAGATGATCAAACCGATCAAGATCGCCTTGTTGTGGCGCGTGCGGTCAGCGACGGTTCCGACAAGTGGATTGATGACAACGGCAATGATCGCGGCGGCGGCCAGACAAGCTCCGATCGATGCCTCGCTCAGCCCCTGCGCCCTGAGCCAGAGGGGCATGAAAGTGATCCCGATCGCGATCTGCGCATAGAGCGCGATATAGAACGCATAGAATGCCATGATCACACTTCCTGCCAAGCATCTGCTGCAGTGATTAATTTCCGATTGCGATCAGGATTGAAAGTCGGTTCAGCACAGGCGGGCGCATAATAAGCGGTCGGCGGATCGCCGCTGCGGGGCTTGGTGTGTGACCTAAAGGTTACAAGCTTGTGGCCTAAAGGCACTTCTCACTTTGTGGTGAGAAGTGCCGCTACTCCTCAGCTATCCATTTTAAGCGCCGAGATAAACGCCTCCTGCGGGATCTCTACCTTCCCGAACTGGCGCATCTTCTTCTTGCCGGCTTTTTGCTTTTCCAGCAGCTTTTTCTTGCGCGTCACATCGCCGCCATAGCATTTGGCTGTCACGTCCTTGCGCAGCGCGGCCAGTGTCTCGCGCGCGATTACCTTGCCGCCAATGGCCGCCTGAATCGGGATTTTGAACATATGCCGCGGGATCAGGTCTTTGAGCTTTTCGCACATCGCGCGGCCCCGCCCTTCGGCGCGGTCGCGGTGCACCATCATTGACAGCGCATCCACAGGCTCGTCATTGACAAGGATTTGCATCTTCACAAGCTTATCCTCGCGGTAGCCCGTGATTTCATAGTCAAAGCTGGCATAGCCTTTGGTGATGGATTTCAGCCGGTCATAGAAATCGAACACCACTTCATTCAGCGGCAGATCATAGACCACCATCGCCCGGCCGCCGACATAGGTCAGCTCTTGCTGGATACCGCGCCTGTCTTGGCACAGTTTCAGCACATCTCCCAGGTAATCATCCGGCACAAGGATTGTGGCCTTGATGCGCGGTTCCTGAATATGATCCACATGGGTCAGATCGGGCAGATCGGCGGGGTTGTGCAATTCCATCATCGTGCCATCGCGCATATGCACATGATAGACCACCGAGGGCGCTGTTGTGATCAGATCGATATCATATTCGCGCTCCAGCCTGTCGCGCACCACTTCCAGATGCAACAGGCCCAAGAAACCGCAGCGAAAGCCAAAACCCAGCGCGGCAGAGCTTTCCATCTCATAGCTGAAAGAGGCATCATTGAGCGCGAGTTTCTCGATCGCGCCGCGCAAATCCTCGAATTCATTGGAATCGACAGGGAAAAGCCCGCAAAACACCACAGGAACAGAGGGCTTAAACCCCGGAAGCGGGGTTTCGCAGCCCTTTTTCTCATGCGTGATCGTGTCACCCACTTTGGTATCGCGCACCTGCTTGATCGACGCTGTGAAAACACCGATCTCGCCCGGCCCAAGTTCAGCCACATCCACCATTGCGGGTTTCAGAACGGCCAGCTTGTCGATCCCGTATTTCGCGCCGGTCTGCATCATCTTGATATTGTCACCCTTGCGGATAACCCCGTCCATCACGCGGATCAGCACGACAACGCCCAGATAAGCGTCATACCAGCTATCCACCAGCATGGCTTTCAGGGGCGCGTTGCGCTCGCCCTTGGGGGCGGGCAGGCGTTTGACAATCGCTTCCAGCACATCGGGAATGCCAAGGCCCGATTTGGCAGAAATCAGCACGGCTTCGGATGCGTCCAGCCCGATTACATCTTCTATCTGCTGGCGCACCTGTTCGGGTTCTGCTGCGGGCAGATCGATCTTGTTCAGAACCGGCACAATCTCATGATCGGCATCCAGCGCAGTATAGACATTCGCAAGCGTCTGCGCCTCTACCCCTTGGCTGGCATCCACCACCAGCAAAGAGCCTTCGACCGCCCGCATAGAGCGCGAGACTTCATAGGCGAAATCCACATGGCCCGGCGTGTCGATCAGGTTCAGGACATATTTCAACCCATCATTCGCGACATAATCAATGCGCACCGTATTGGCCTTGATCGTGATCCCGCGCTCGCGCTCGATATCCATGGCATCAAGCATCTGCTCTTTCATGTCACGATCAGACACCGTCCCGGTTGATTGGATCAACCGGTCGGCGAGGGTGGATTTGCCGTGGTCAATATGCGCCACGATCGAGAAATTGCGGATCTGGGAAAGCTCTGTCATGGTGCTCGTATGTAGCGGAAATAGCGCCCGGTCAAAATGCCATGAGAGCGGATATTCAGCTAGGCACGTGGCGGCGCGAATAGCGGCTGGGCGCGGGGCTGTACCAGCCATCCAGCCGGCCTGCGGCAGGGGCGTGAATGCTCACCTCCAGCGGCCAGCATTTTGCCGCATCAGAGCTGTGTTCTTGCCCGCAATCGCCCCCCGGACAGGCCGATAGCACGCCCAGCAGGTCAATCTCTGCAAAGAATTCGATGTAATCGCCCTGCCGTGCGGGGCTGGCCTTCATGAAATATTGGCCGGTATCTTGGGTAAAACCCGTGCACATGAACACATTGAGCACATCATGCACCAGCCCCTCCACCTCTGCCAAAGGCTTGCCCAGATGGGTGGCCAAGGCCCGCGTCAGGTTGGAATGGCAGGTCTGGTGGTAATCAGCGCCTTGCAACAGATGATGTGTATAAGGGTCGCAGCGCGTGCCAATCACATCATGCACACGCCCGCCATGTGCATCTGTTCCATACCATGCCAGTGAATCGTCACTAAGGGTTGCCATCGGGCGCAGATAGGGCAGGCAAGACCATAGCCTGTCGCCCACCGTGACATGGCTGCCATGCAAGGCCCGCGTCTTGCCGGAATAGAAATGCTCTTGCAGGTTGCGGGCGGAAAACAGGTTCAGATCGCCCACCTGCGCGCCTTCGGGGCAGGTGATGCGAAAGAAACTGCCCGCACTCAGCGTAAAGCACCGGGCCTCGCGCGGAGGGATAAGGATGCGCGCAGTCTCGCGCGCTGTGGCGCGGGCGGCGCGATACATATCAAGGGGCGCGGGGCGCAAAGTGTCATTGGGGTAACAGATCACGGGTGCAACGGCGCGCCGCGCCTCGGCATCTTCCGGGGGCTTGGGCATCACATCGCGCGACATTACATATCTCCGGCACGGCAGGTTTTCGGTGACCGCCCCTTGGGCAAGGCCATATCCGCCCCGCAGGCCATGCAGACAAACAGCACCCGCCCATCGGCCAGTTTGCGCCGATCCTCACGCCAGCGACAGCTGCGCCGCTCCCATGGCCGCCAGACCAGCAGGGCGGCGATAACCGCCAGAATGCCAAGAACAAGGATCATAGTCCGAGTGTGAAGGCTAAAGCCGCCAGGGTCAAGGGCGGGTCACAAATCCCGCCGCGCGCAAGTGCGCATGGCTGGGATACCACATCGGGGTCTGGGGTAAATCTGCCAGTTTTGCGACAAAACTCTCCTCCAGCCCCTGCGCGCGGTAAATTGCGAGATCGCGCTCCATCTCTGCGCGCGGGTCAATCATGCCCCTCATCTGCTGCGAGGCCAGCGCATAGCCATGCAGCCCAAGCCGCGCCGAGGGCGCAAGCGAGCGTTGCGCACCGCCTGCGAAAATCAATGCGCAGGCAGAGGCGCAATGCCCGGCGACATGGGTTGCAATCCCGCCTGCCTGCAATATCGCCACTGCGCCGCGCGCCTCGGCAATATATCCACCATCTGAGTCAAGAACGATGCGCCTGACGTCAGGATAGGCCGCCACCAGATCACGCAGCGCCGCAGTCAGACCAAAATCCACCAGCCCGCGAAATTCAAAGGCGTTGGCCTCAGAATTCACACGCAGATCAAATCGTGGGGGTGGGGGTATGTAAATTTCCGGCGCTGGTCGGGTTTCAACCCGCGGCATGGCCACGCCAACAAGCACCAGCCCGGCAAGAGCCAGGCCCAAAAGCAGTTGGAATGCTATGACATCAATATTGGGATACCGCATAAGGCAAATATGGCCTGAAATGCGCCGCCTTGCCAGCCAGCAGGCAAAAGAAACCCCCTCTGCCCATTCATCTTGGCAAAAATATCCTCAGGGGGGTGAATTGCGGCGCAGCCGCAAGAGGGGGGCGCGAGCGCCCCCCTTATGGCGCGCGGCTTACAGCACGCGCTCCACCATCATTTTCTTGATCTCGGAAATCGCCTTGGCCGGGTTCAGCCCTTTGGGGCAGGTTTTGGCGCAATTCATGATCGTGTGGCAGCGATACAGCTTGAACGGGTCATGCAGATCATCCAGCCGCTCGCCTGTGGCCTCGTCGCGGCTGTCAATGATCCAGCGATAGGCATGCAGCAGGGCTGCCGGGCCAAGGTAGCGGTCGCCATTCCACCAATAGCTGGGGCAAGAGGTCGAGCAGCAGGCGCACATCACGCATTCATAAAGCCCATCCAGCTTTTCCCGATCCTCAATGGATTGCTTCCATTCTTTCGCGGGTGTGTTGGATTTTGT
Organism: Roseinatronobacter sp.; assembly: GCA_022565265.1. Lineage (GTDB taxonomy): Bacteria > Pseudomonadota > Alphaproteobacteria > Rhodobacterales > Rhodobacteraceae > Roseinatronobacter. The sequence goes on from JAIUNA010000021.1 coordinate 6,515, forward strand.
TTCCAGCCACGGCTTGATCGAGGCATGCTGCGCGTAGAAATGGCTCAGATCGGGGACAAGATCCTTGATCACGGGCATATGGGGCAGGGGGTAGATTTTCACATCGCCCTTCACCTCATCCATGCCAAAAATACAGGCCAGCTTGTTGCCGCCGTCAATATTCATGGCACAAGAGCCGCAAATACCCTCGCGGCAAGAGCGCCGGAATGTCAGGGTCGGGTCGATCTTGGTCTTGATATAGATCAGCGCGTCCAGAACCATTGGCCCGCAATCGTCAAGATCCACGAAATAGGTATCAACCCGCGGGTTTTGTCCGTCATCGGGGTTCCAACGATAGATCTGGAACTTGCGCAAATTGCCGCCCGTTTCCGGTTTCGGCCAAGTTTTGCCGCTGCGCATCTGGCTATTTTTGGGCAGGGTCAGTTGAACCATCGGTGCCTCCTTAAGTCAGGAACGGGGCAAGCCCGTCTGTGGCTAGACATCTAAGTGTTTCGGGGCGCGTGGCAATCTCGACCACAAGCGCTGTCGTTGTCGGATGGACAACAGGTTGTGTGGCCGCAAGTGCCAGTTGCGCGATTTCTGCGCCTGTGGCGTAAGTGATCACACAGTCACTGGCCGGTTCCAGCGGCACACCGGGAAAGCGTTCGGCCAGCACCGGGCGCACGGCCTGACGGGCTGCATCGCGTGCAATCTGGTCTTGCACGCCAGCGCAGCCCGCCAGCACCAAAGGCACGGCTATCAGGCCCGCGCGGATCAATAGACCCGCGCCGTTGGGGCAATCTTTTTCAGATCGATCCCGCCATCCTCGGCTTTTGTCAGGGGCGCTGTGACGACAGCGCGGTAATCCAGCCGCACTTCGGCCCCATCCACCCAAGCCAGCGTGTGCTTGCGCCAGTTGGTATCGTCGCGGTCTGGGTAATCCTCATGGGCATGTGCACCACGGCTTTCTTTGCGCGCCTCTGCCGAAACGATGGTTGTCATGGCGCAGGGCATCAGATTGTCCAACTCCAGCGTTTCCATCAGGTCAGAGTTCCAGATCAGCGAGCGGTCGCTCACGCTCAGATCGCTCATTTTGCCGGCGATGGCTTTCATCTTGTCCACGCCTTCGGCCAGTGTTTTGTCAGTGCGGAACACGGCGGCATCGGCCTGCATGGCCTTTTGCATATCCAGCCGCAATTCGGCTGTGGGCACGGCACCATTCAGATTGCGGAACCGGTCAAACCTTTCAATCGCCTTGTCAACGCTGGCTTTGTTCAATGTCGGGTTGGGCGCTTTGGGATCAACCACTTGCCCCGCGCGGATCGCGGCTGCGCGGCCGAACACCACCAGATCGATCAGCGAATTCGTTCCAAGCCGGTTCGCGCCATGCACAGAGGCGCAGGCCGCTTCGCCCACGGCCATCAGGCCGGGAGCAATGCGGGTGGGGTTCTCTGCATCGGCATTGAGCACCTCACCCCAGTAATTGGTGGGAATGCCGCCCATATTGTAATGCACAGTCGGCAAAACCGGGATGGGTTCTTTGTTCAGATCAACCCCCGCAAAGACACGCGCGCTTTCCGAAATGCCGGGCAGGCGCAGTTTCAGCGTTTCAGGTGGCAGGTGATTGAGGTGCAGGTGGATATGGTCTTTGTTTGGCCCCACACCGCGCCCTTCGCGGATTTCCATGGTCATGCAACGCGATACCACATCGCGGCTGGCCAGATCCTTGTAGGTGGGTGCGTAGCGTTCCATGAAGCGCTCGCCCTCGGAATTGGTGAGATATCCACCCTCGCCGCGTGCGCCTTCGGTAATCAGGCAACCTGCGCCGTAAATCCCGGTCGGGTGGAATTGCACGAATTCCATATCTTGCAGCGGCAGGCCCGCGCGGGCCACCATGCCATTGCCATCGCCTGTGCAGGTATGCGCAGATGTGGCACTGAAATAGGCACGCCCATAGCCGCCTGTTGCCAGCACCACCATCTTGGCGCTGAACAGATGCAAGGTGCCGTCATCCAGTTTCCATGCCAGCACGCCTTGGCAGACGCCATCTTCGGACATGATCAGATCCGTGGCGAAATACTCGATAAAGAATTCGGCCTTTTGCTTGACCGACTGGCCATAAAGCGTGTGCAGCATGGCATGCCCCGTGCGGTCTGCGGCCGCGCAGGTGCGCTGTACGGGGGGGCCTTCGCCGTATTCGGTTGTGTGGCCACCAAAGGGGCGCTGGTAAATCTTGCCATCTTCGGTGCGCGAGAAAGGCACGCCGTAATGTTCCAGCTCATACACGGCTTTGGGGGCTTCGCGGGCCAGATATTCCATGGCATCGGTATCGCCCAGCCAGTCAGAGCCTTTGACCGTGTCATACATATGCCACTGCCAGCTATCCGGCCCCATATTCCCAAGGCTCGCGGCAATGCCGCCCTGTGCCGCAACTGTGTGCGAGCGTGTGGGGAAAACCTTGGTCACACAGGCAGTTTTCAGGCCTTGTTCGGCCATGCCCAGTGTGGCGCGCAGCCCGGCACCACCAGCGCCAACCACGACCACATCATAGAAATGTTCTTCGATCTTGTATGCAGACATTTTCTTTCCTCAGGCGCTGAACAGCACTGTCGCCACAGACAAGACACCGGCAACGCCGAAAGCCCATGTCAAAAGCGTATTGGCCAGCAACGCAGCCGTGCGCGTGGCCTTGTAGGGAACATAGTCTTCTATCACAACCTGCAAGCCCTGTTGCAAATGCGCAAAGGCCGCGATGATGAAAAGCACCGCCACCAGCGCATGCCAGAGGTTGGAATAGGTTGCGACAAACGCCTCATGCCCGCCGCCCAAAGCGCGGCCAAACGGAAAAATAAACAGCAATGTCAACGGTATAAGTGCAACCGAGGTAACACGCTGGCTCCACCAGTGATGCGATCCTTCACCAGCGGCGCCATGGCCATGCACGCGGGCATAATCTGTCTTGAACCCCATGATGTGCCCCTCTCAGATCAGCAACAGTGACAGCACGGTCAGAATGACCGTACCCGCGAAAACGAAATAGGTGGTTTTTTCCACGCTCACGACATCCATCATCCGGCCTGTATCCCAGATCAGATGGCGGATTGAGTTGAGCATGTGATACCACAGCGCGGCAAGTGAGCCGATCAGGATCAGATGCCCAAGGATTGAGGTAAGCAGCCCATCCACAAAGTTGAAATACGCAGCACTGAATGCCCCTGCCGCAAACCACCAAATGATCAGCATGGAGGCCAATGTCATCCCAACCCCTGTGATGCGGTTGAGGATCGAACTTATGCCCGATAGCGGTAGGCGATAGATTTGCAGATGCGGGGACAGAGGGCGATTGCCCCGATTGACGTCAGCCATGCACGGCTCCCTTCATTCTGGCAGGGCTGCAATGGTGCAGCCTGGCTCTTATTGCCTTTCACATACTCGATTTCACGCGAATGTCACGCATTCTGGTATGGTGACTGCCTGTTTTTACCCGTGTTTGCGATAAATTCCTGAAGGAAGTGAAGTTTGTGATCACGCGTTTGATTTAAGTGATCACATATTCGCCCGCTATGTGTTCCGGCCCTGCCATTGTGGCATGCCTGAGTCGTTGCGCGCCCCATCATGCGGCATGAGTAAGCCGCCCCCAGTGCTTGGGGGCGGCTTTCTGCGCGGCGCAAATGCGCCTCAGCGAATATTGAAGCTGTAATCCAGCGAGAAGACCGCGCGGCCTTTGTCAATATTGGTGTCATGCCAGGCTGCACTGGCCGAAACGCCATCGCCAAACGCATAGCTGCCGCCCGCACTCCAGTACCGGTGCCCGCCGCGATTGATCTGGCCGATTGTGGCATCAAGGCTGAGGTTCTCGACAGGTGCAAGGCCCAGCGTTGCGGATGTGTTCAGCTTCTTGGACGATGGATCATAGGCAAGGCGCCCGCCCGTATTGAGCATGTCTGTAACAGCATAGCCCATTTCGAAATGTGCCTCGCCACAGCAATTGTCTTTGGGGCTAAGGTAAATATACCGGGTATATCCCAGGTCATAGCTCAATGGCCCAACCTCGTTGCGATAGCCCAGATATAGATCCAGCTCGCCCCGCGCACCGGCCAGTGCAAGCGATGTGTTCGAGGCCCATAGCCCGGCGTAGAAACCGCTTGCTTCAAGCTCTACGAAGGGTTGAAAGGCCGGGGATTTGCTGAGCGGAAGCCCGTCAGACATATAGCGGCTGGTCAGCGTTGCGCCTGCCGTGATCGAAAAATCCTGTGCCGCAGCGCCGCTTGCGCCAACAAGACAAATAGCGGCCAAGGCCGTTTGTATGGGTTTCATGGGAGAGTCCTGCTCGATTATCGTTATGGCTACAGGATACTGCATTGGGCGTCACACTCAACCACTATCGCAGAGGCCCTGCGGAATTTTGCCCGGAGCGCCCATCAATTCTACGTGGTGTGCTTTGCACTTTATCCCGACAGGCCCCTCATCTTGGCACCCCGGGCTTGTATGGCCGGCAGTCTACCGACATGGGCCGTTTTCTGCGGGTCTCCGGCCTTGGAGGCGCACCCTGGAGCATGTCGCGGAAAACTGGGAACCGGTTTTGCGTAAAAGACATGCGACCACGTAAGGTTAGAGTGGGTCGCGTGAATGCCAATGAACGCGACACGCGCTAGCAGGGGATGAACGCCCAATAATCCAGATCAAGCAGCACATCGGGGTGGTATTTGCCCGCCTCTTTCAACACGCCCGCCGCGCCTTTGGTGGCAACCAGCCGCAAGCGCAAGGCCCCCACACCGGGGGCAGAGGTGGGCGCGCGCTCCAGCACTTCTGACCATGCGCGGATCGTATCGCCTGCAAAGCAGGGATTGGCATGTGCGCCCGCATTGATGGCCGCGATCATCTGCGCATTGGCCAGCCCGTTGAAGGACCGCGCGCGTGCCATGGAAATGACATGCCCGCCATAGATCAGCCGCTTGCCATCGGCGCGCTGCGTGCTGTCGAAATGCACTTTCGACGTGTGTTGCCACAGCCGCGTGGCCAGCATGTGTTCGGCTTCCTCGATGGTCACTCCGTCCACATGGTCAATCACCTCGCCGGGTGTGTAATCGCCCCAGCGATGTGGTTCTCCGGCCTGTGTGAAATCATAGGTGGTGAAATCCAGCCCCGCAGGCACGACCAAGTCCTCGGCACGCAAGGCGGCGGCCAGTTCCGGCACATGGGGCGCGGGGGCAGGGGCGGCGCTATCGCGCTTGCGCACCATCACCCAGCGCACATAGTCCAGCACCAGCGCACCATGCTGGTTGGTTCCGCGCGTGCGCACCCAGACAACGCCGCTTTGTCCGTTGGAGTTTTGCTTCAGGCCAATCACTTCGGATTGGCTGCGCAGCGTATCGCCGGGATAAACTGGCGCATGAAACCGCCCTTCTGCATAGCCGAGATTGGCAACCGCATTCAGGCTGATATCAGGAACGGTTTTGCCAAAGATGATATGAAAAGCGATCAGATCATCTACCGGGCTTTGCGCCAGACCACAGGCGCGCGCAAATTCATCGGAAGAATACAGCGCGCCGCGTGCCGGATATAGCGCGTGATAGAGCGCGCGCTCTCCGCCCGACACTGTGCGCGGAACCGCATGCTCTATCACTTGGCCGATCGTGTAATCCTCGAAAAAGCGGCCTGCGGTGGTCTTGCTCATATCCTGCCTCTTATCTGCTTGCGAAATTGGGCGCTGGCCCCATGTCGGGGCAGGCGCCTGTCATAAACTCCCCAGCTTCACCTCTGGCGAATATGGGGTGTCGGTATCTTTCACCACGGCTTGGGCGCAGCGCATTTTGCCGCTTGCAGCATCAAAGGCATAGGCGGGGCTGCCATACAGTTCCCACCCCTTTGAGAGCGCCTCGCTTACCTTGTGGCAAAAAGCGGATGTGTCATCTTCTGTCAGCAGCCGATACGCTTTCATCACGCGCCCCCGAATGGCCATGGGCCAAGCCAGCCATGGATATGGCCAACAACCAGCATGGCAAACAGCGCACCCACAAGCGCCACGCCTTCTTTCCACATCGCGGCCTCTGGTGGGCGCTGCCAGCTGCGATTGGCGCGGTTGATCAGGATGACAGAGGCCACAGCCCAAGCCAGAAGACCGCCAAACAGGATCACCCCTTGCAACGTGCCCACAACCAGCAAATGCGCCACGGCCCAAGCTTTGAACCCCGAAAGCTGGGGATGACGGATGCGCTGGTGCAGCCGGGTTTTCAGGCCGGATACGGCGAAGAGGTAAAAGCCGATAAAGACCAGCAGATTGTTCAGATGCACCGTCCAACTGGGGGCAACCCATAGCCAGACAGGATCGGCCAGCTTGTAGCCCCATGTCATCAGCACGATAGAGGCCAAAAGCGCCCCTGTCACAAGCAATTTGCCTGTCTCGCCCATCGCCGCGCGGCGCTCTGGCATCAGGCGCTTGAAAAAATGCGCCCCCGCCCAAAGTGCAACGCCAAGTATCAGGATCACAGTTCCCATTGTGGCTACTCCGTCATGTCTGCAATGGCCTGCGCCTTTGCAAGGATTTGCTTCGCAGTCACAATATGCAGATTCTCGACGATCTTGCCATCCACAACGGCCACCCCCTCGCCGCGTGCTGTTGCCGCATCAAAGGCTTCGATCTGGCGCTGGGCAAGGTCTATCTCGGCGGCAGAGGGTGAAAACACCTCGTTTGCGATGGCAAGTTGCGCGGGGTGGATCAGGGTTTTGCCATCAAAGCCCATATCGCGGCCCTGTTCGCATTCTGCGCGCAAACCATCCTCATCCTTGAAGGCATTATAGACACCATCCACCGCCACAATCCCGGCGGCTTTGGCGGCAATCAGCGGCAGTTGCAGCGCCGCCAGCAGGGGCAGGCGGTCGGGGCGGAAGCGACAGCCCATATCTTTGGCCAGATCATTCGTGCCCATGATAAAGCCTGCCATGCGCGGGGCGCGCGCTATTGCGGCAGCGTTCAACACGCCAAGTGGGGATTCCATCATGGCCCAAATCCGGGTATTTGCCGTTTCTGCGCGGGCATCCAGCAGGCGGGCCAGCGCCTCGATCTGGCTTGCCTCATCCACTTTGGGCAGCAATATCGCCTCTGGCGCGGCACTGCCGATCACATCCAGATCGGCCATGCCCCAATCGGTACTCAGCGCATTGATTCGCACCAGTTTTGCGCGCGCGCCGTAATCAAGGCTTTGCAACGTCTCCGCAAGCAGCACGCGTGCGCGCGCCTTTTCCTCCAGAGCCACGGCATCTTCCAGATCGAAGATAATCGCATCTGCCGCAAGGCTGGTGGCCTTTTCCAACGCCCGCTCTTTCGAGCCGGGAATATAGAGAACCGAACGGAACGGGCGAGTGTCCATGATGCATCCCTCGTAATTTTCTGTCGCCTCTGCATCATTTTCGGTCATAAATGGCAAGGGCTTTTTGCTGCATTGCAGCAAGAATTTGAGGGGCGCTTGGCACCATAAGGGTACATTCATGGCGCAAGGGGCTTATTGCAGAGCAGGCTTGCCGCATCGCGCCATGCACAGGGCATGAAATCACGCAGCTAACATGGTGCGCGCCACCCACGAAAAAGCCCGCCGGAGCACGGCGGGCCATAACATCACAATCTCCGAAAGTGTCAGCGCGGCGCGATCATCATGATCATCTGCCGGCCTTCCATCTTTGGCATGTTCTCTACCTTGCCAATTTCGGTGATATCCGCAGCGACTCTGTTCAGAAGCTCTGCCCCGATATTCTGGTGCGCCATCTCGCGCCCCCGGAAACGCAAGGTGATCTTTACCTTGTCGCCCGCCTCCAGAAAACGCACCACATTGCGCATCTTGACTTCATAGTCATGCGTATCGGTGTTGGGGCGGAATTTGATTTCCTTGATCTCGATGATCTTTTGCTTCTTGCGCGCCTCGGCCTCGCGCTTTTGCACTTCATACTTATACTTGCCAAAATCCATGATTTTGCAGACCGGCGGGACTGCATTAGGTGAGATTTCGACAAGATCAAGTCCAGCCTCTTCGGCCAGAATCATTGCCTGAGAGGGTTTGACCACCCCCAGATTTTCCCCTTCGGCGCCAATGAGGCGAATTTCAGGCGAGCGAATGCGGTCATTGATGCGCGGGCCAGTGTCTCGTTGCGGCGGGGCGTTATGCGGTCTGCGGGCTATGGGAGCGTTCCTTCATGCTGTTGCAAATGGTGACACACAGTAATTCCACCCGGTTTGTGATTCAAGCGCCAAGATTGGGCATGGACGATAACGCAGTTGTTTTTGCAGGTGCAGCAAAGTTTACTTTGCATCCATTGCGAATTCTGTCATAGCGCGCCTTCATAAAATTCCCGTTCAGAAGGATGAACACATGAACAAGTCCCTTCTTGTAATTATTGCTGCTGCGATTGCCGCTGTCGGTATCTGGTTCGGGATTCAATCCCGTCAGGCCCCGGAGGTGATAGCGCCGGTTGCAGAAGCCGAAGGCGACGCCGTGGAAGAGGCTGTTGATGCAGCCGATGAGGCCGTAGAGGAAGCGATTGCAGCGGAAGAAGCCGCCGAAGCGGCTGTTGAAGACGCAGCAGAAGAAGCCGCAGCTGCGGAAGAGGCGCTGGAAGAGGCCGCAACCGAGGCTGCCGCAGAAGCTGACGCTGCCGCAGAGGCCGCAGCTGAAGCCGCCGCAGAGGCAGCCGCACAGGCCGAAGCAGAGGCCGCCGCAGCACTGGAAGCCGCCGGTGAAGCAATTGAAACTGCAACAGAGATTACGCTTGATGCCGTGCGCGAAGCGATTGAGGGCGCTGGCCTGAATATGGCGGATCGCGGTGTTCTTGATGCCTTGATGCAAGCCGCTGGTGACAGCCCGGAATTGCTGCAAGGCGTGCTTGATCGTCTGCGCGAGATGACAGGTAACTAAACTGTTCAGACAGTGCCAGATGGCCCGGATACCAATGTGGTATCCGGGCTTTTTTTTGCTCCGATTGTCTGGCAGACCACCGAAGGCATATTCTGCGTCAGGCTGTTCTTGCGCCACGCTGGGCAGATAGAAAACTGCTATGCAAGCAGCTATGAGCGCCGCCGCTTGCGCCGACCGCCTTCACCATCGCCTCCCCCGGAATTGAAGCTAAGCTCTGGCAAGGTGACGATTTTCGCCAATTCGGGGAAGGGATCAACCGCATGGGGCAGGGCATTGGCATTCACAAAATGCTCCTGAAAGCGCGGCTCTATGGCCGTTTCCACCTTGTGAATGCGCTTTACTGTGGCCTCAATGCCCGCACGCGCGTCCAGATTGCACAATGCAATCCGCGCGCCTGTGCCTGCGGCATTGCCCGCGCTTGTCACCTTATCCAGATGTGCATCGGGAATCATGCCCAGAACCATCGCATGTTTGGGGCTGATATGTGCGCCAAAGGCCCCGGCCAGAACCACACGATCTACGGTATCCGTGCCGATTTCATCCATCAACAGCCGCGCGCCAGCATAAAGTGCGGATTTGGCCAGTTGGATGGCGCGGATATCGCCTTGCGTCACAGTGATTCGCGGCCCGCCCGTGGCGCTGGCATCATAGATAAGATAGGCATGGGTGCGCCCTTCCGGCTGGCAACGCCATGTGCCGGTCTGCACCTCTGATCCAATCAGGCCAGAGCCATCCACCAACCCGGCCATGCGCATTTCGGCCACGGCCTCGATAATGCCAGAGCCGCAAATGCCGGTAATGCCGGTTTGCGCCGTGGCCTCGGCAAAGCCCGGATCATCTGACCACAAGTCGCACCCGATCACGCGAAAGCGCGGCTCTTTCGTCACGGCGTCAATCTCGATGCGTTCAATCGCGCCGGGCGCTGCGCGCTGCCCGGACGAAATTTGCGCCCCTTCAAAGGCCGGGCCAGTGGGCGAGGAACAGGCCAGAACGCGCCGCTTGTCGCCCAAGAGGATTTCGGCATTCGTGCCCACATCCACCACCAGCACCAGATCTTCCGATGTCTCTGGGCTTTCGGACAGGGCCACAGCGGCGGCATCTGCCCCCACATGGCCGGCAATGCAGGGCAACAGATATGTACGCGCGGCCGGATTCATGGCGTTCAGGCCCAATTCGCGGGCATCCAGCGTCAGCGCGTCGGACGTGGCCAGCGCAAAGGGCGCTTGGCCCAGTTCCACCGGATCAATCCCCAACAACAGATGGTGCATGACGGGGTTGCACACGATCACGGCTTCCATGATCTCGCGCGCGGTGATCTGCGCCTCGCGCGCAAGATCGGCAATCAGCGCATCCATCCCCTCGCGCACCGTGCGTGTCATTTCCACATCGCCGCCGGGGTTCATCATGGCATAGCTGACCCGGCTCATCAGGTCTTCGCCAAAGCGGATTTGCGGGTTCATGATGCCGGATGACAGCACCACCTCGCCTGTGCGCAGATCGCACAGATGCGCGGCAATGGTTGTTGATCCAAGATCGATTGCCAGCCCGTAAAGCCCGCCCTCATACAGCCCCGGCCAGATATCCAGAACCTGATGCGGCCCGGCGCGGTGGTCTTTGTTCAGCGCCACGGTGACACGCCACTTGCCTTGCCGCAGCACAGGTTGCAGCTTGCGCAGCACATCCAGCCCGGCGGTAATTTCGGGTACATCCCATTCTGTGCGCAGCGCTTTGGCCAAGCGCTCAAAATCGCCCGAAGGCTCGTGCATATCCGGTTCTTCCACTTCGACGAAATATAGCCGAGTGGCCGGGGCCATGGTGATTGCCCGCGCCGTTGCGGCCTTGCGCACGACCTGCCGGTGCACTTGGCTTTCTGCAGGCACATCGATCACCACATCGCCCATGACCTGCGCCTGACAACCCAAGCGCCGCCCTTCGATCAACCCGCGCTTGTCCTTGTAGCGCTGTTCTACCGTGTTCCACTCTGACAAGGCATCGGCTGCGACTGTGACACCGTGTTTGGAAAATTCGCCATATCCCGGCGTAATCTGGCATTTGGAGCAGATACCCCGCCCCCCGCAGACCGAATCCAGATCAACCCCCAGCTGGCGCGCCGCTGTCAAAACCGGGGTTCCCAAGGGAAACCGCCCCCGCTTGCCCGAAGGGGTGAAAATAACCAACGCGTCTGACATGGCCTGCCTCCTGAAGTCTTGCCTCAGATAACCGGATGGGCGGCAGAGGAAAGGCCAGATCGCGGCATATGACCAAGATTTTCCGTCAGCGCGACACAAGCACCGATATCTGGGAATGCCTGACCACCCGCGCGGCGGTAGAGCCGATGAAGTAATCGCTCATCCCCGGTTTATGGCTGGCCACCATGATCAGCTCGGCCCCGCAATCGCGCGCGCAATCCAGAATATTCTCGGACGGGCGGCCACCGCGAATGTCGATATCCACGGTTTTCGCCTTCGCAACGGCAGCAAGTGCTTCCAGTTGCTCGCGGATGGCGCGGCGATGCTGCATCAATTGCTCCCGCGAGATTGCGGCGGTCAGATAGGCAGGCACTTCATCCAGAACATGCACAAGCGTGATGCTGCCATCGGGGTCTATCAGCTTGTTGGCTTTCTGGATCAAGGCGCGGCTTGTCGCCCCTTTGTTGAACAGCGCAACAGCAACAACGATTGATTTATACATGTTTTTCCCCTTCTTTCCCGGATCGTGACTTATCGGTACTCTGAGGCCAGAGTTGCACAGCCAGGATAAAGACGCAACAAAGCCGCCGGGCAAGGGGGCTGCCCGGCCCGGTATGCAGGCCCTTCTCATTCGTCAACTGACAACAGCCAGTATGCGGCAGGGGCAGGGGCAGGGTGCAGAGGCCGGGTGTTTTCTGCAATCGGCATAGCGGCGTCTGGCCGTAACGCCATGCAGGGCAAGAACCGCCGATTGCCCCAGTTTCCCGCTGCGGGCCTTGTGCGCGGCTATTACCCGCGACAGAGGGGGCTTTCGTGATGTCGCACGCATCAGGCAAGCTGCCAAGAGTGTGACGTCATGTCATCTACGCCGCAATGCAGCGATTTTGGCTTGACATTATGTTGCGCCTAAAGCATCCGTTTTTGCAAGATTATTACCGAAGGCGCGCGCCGTGCCTGAGACTACAGGAGCCACCGATGTCTGACGCCACACCATCGAGAGACAAACCCTGGCTGTTTCGCACCTATGCCGGGCATTCCACGGCGGCTGCCTCGAATGCACTATATCGTACCAACCTGTCCAAAGGGCAGACAGGGCTTTCGGTGGCCTTCGATCTGCCTACCCAGACAGGCTATGACAGCGACCACCAGCTTGCGCGCGGCGAAGTGGGCAAAGTGGGCGTGCCCATCTGCCATTTGGGCGATATGCGGATGCTGTTTGACCAGATCCCGCTGGAACAGATGAACACCTCCATGACCATCAACGCCACAGCGCCTTGGCTGCTGGCGCTTTATATTGCGGTGGCGGAAGAACAGGGCGCAGATGTCGCCGCACTTAATGGCACAGTGCAAAATGATCTGATAAAAGAATATCTCTCGCGCGGCACATATATTTGCCCGCCAGAGCCAAGCTTGCGCATGATTACCGATGTTGCGGCCTATACGCGCGAATATCTGCCCAAATGGAACCCGATGAATGTCTGTTCCTACCACTTGCAAGAGGCAGGCGCCACGCCAGAGCAGGAATTGGCCTTTGCGCTCGCCACGGCCTGTGCGGTTCTGGATGATCTGAAAACCAAGGTTCCTGCCGAGCATTTCCCCCAAATGGTGGGGCGCATTTCCTTCTTTGTGAATGCTGGTATCCGCTTTGTGACAGAGCTGTGCAAAATGCGCGCCTTTGTCGATCTGTGGGATGAGATTTCCGAAACCCGCTACGGGATTGCCGATCCGAAATATCGTCGTTTCCGCTACGGTGTGCAGGTCAATTCTCTGGGCCTGACCGAACAACAGCCCGAAAACAACGTCTATCGGATATTGATAGAGGCGCTGGCGGTCACGCTGTCAAAAAAAGCCCGCTGCCGCGCGCTGCAACTGCCCGCCTGGAACGAGGCGCTGGGCCTGCCGCGCCCCTGGGATCAGCAATGGTCACTCAGGATGCAACAGATTTTGGCCTATGAAACCGATCTGCTGGAATTTGATGATCTCTTTGACAACAACCCCGCGATAGATCGCAAGGTCGCCGCTCTGATGGAGGGCGCGCGCGAGGAATTGGCGCGCATTGACGCCATGGGCGGCGCGGTCAAGGCGATTGAGTATATGAAATCGCGGCTGGTCGAATCAAACGCCGCGCGCATTGCAGGGATAGAGACAGGCGCGACAGTTGTGGTGGGCGTCAATAAATTCACCACCACCGAACCCTCACCCCTGACAACGGGTGAAGGCGCAATCATGGTCTGCGACCCAGAGGCAGAGGCCGACCAGATCGCGCGGCTGCTGGCATGGCGCGGCACGCGCGAGGAGGGGGCCGTGCGCGCCGCTTTGGCCGATCTGCGCGAGGCCGCGCGCACGGGTATCAATGTCATGCCTGCCTCTATCGCGGCGGCCAAGGCGGGCGCGACTACGGGCGAATGGGGCGAGACTGTGCGCGCAGCCTTTGGCCAATACCGCGCGCCCACAGGCGTCAGCCGCGCGCCCTCCAACCGCACCGAGGGGCTGGAGCCAGTGCGCGAGGCCGTGGATGCTGTCAGTGCCAAACTGGGGCGGCGCCTGAAATTCGTGGTGGGCAAGCCGGGGCTGGATGGCCATTCCAACGGCGCCGAACAAATCGCCGCGCGCGCGCGCGATTGCGGGATGGCTATCTCCTATGAAGGTATCCGCCTTACGCCCGCAGAGATTGTGGCCGCTGTGCGCGAGGAAGATGCCCATGTCGTGGGCCTGTCCATCCTGTCGGGCAGCCATATGCCGCTGATGGAAGAACTCATGCGCCTGATGCAGGCCGAAGGGCTGGCACATATCCCTGTTATCGTGGGCGGGATCATCCCGGATGATGATGCTTTGAAACTGCGCACAATGGGCATTGCCCAAGTCTACACCCCCAAGGATTTCCAGCTTAATCGCATTATGATGGATATCGTGGCGCTGGTTGACAGCGCACCTCTGGCCGCTGAATAAGCGGCCCGTCACGCCATGCTGGTGTGCACCGCCTGACAGGGGGGATGTGGGGCGAGGGGATACCAGAGATGCACTCCACTGCGCGGAACCGAGGGCTTAATCCCTCGCGCGCGCCACGCGCGGTTTTATGGGGTGCTGGGCACGGTCTGGCCCTCCCCCGCGCGCGCTACTCGCGCGGAATCAAGGGCGAAGCCCGCCGCGCCTCAAAGGGCCGCCCCCACGGCCCGGCGATTTGGCTGCAACCTGTGCTTAGCCTGAGTTTCGTTCGGACTTTGCCACCATAAAGTGACATAGCCTCAAAGCCAGATCGCCGCCCCGCGGCCCAGCGCTGCGCGGCTTGTCTTTCTGCCCTGTCATTGGAGAAGGGCTGGATATGACGCGCAAGGTGACGGGTCGCTTTCCATGGTTGCGCATCGCTTGGCCCTCTCTCGCCAAGCGCGGAACAAGGGCGTCAGCCCGCCGCGCCTCAAAGGGCCGCCCCCCGGCACAGCGATTTAGCTACATCCTGTGCTTAGCTTCAATTTCGTTCGGACTTTGCCGCCATAAAGCGCTTAGCTTCCGGGTGGATCGCCGCACCGCGGCCCAGCAA
>JAIUNA010000022.1 GCA_022565265.1 Roseinatronobacter sp.
ATGGTGCAATCCCCTGTGACCCCGATCCCTGCGCAGGTGGCAGCAAAGCGCCCGCCCAAGGGGCGGTCGGGCGCTGCCCGGGGGGCCTGCGGCCCCTGTTAACCGGGCTTGGTGCGGGGATTGGCCGGGGAAAGGGCGAATGTCCCCAACCCTCTCAAACTGGCCCCGGCACATCGTTCATGCACTGCGGAACACTGGCCAGAATCTGCTAAAGCGTTTCGGCTTTTCCTTTGAACCACCCCAACGCTTCAGCATTTTGTCCTATCGCAATTATGAGCAAAACGCGTCAGTTATGGGTATGCCCCCCATGGCTATGACCATGGCTATGCCCATGCGAATGGCCCGCACCGCTGTTATGCTCTGGCATGCGCTCCAGATCGACAGGGATGATGATCTCTTTCTCCTCACCCTGTTCAAAAACCAGCGTGACAGAAATCTCATCACCATGCGCAAGGGCGCGGGTCAGGCCCAGAAACATGATATGATCCCCCCCCCGCGCCAGATCATGCGTGCCATTGGCCGGAATCAAAAAACCTTCTTCCACCTCAACCATACGCATCACGCCATTGGCATCTTCGATATGGGTGTGGAGTTCCACGCGCTCTGCCACATCGGAACGCGCGGCAATCAGGCGGTGATCTTCGCTGCCATGATTGACAAGCTGCATAAAGGCCGCGCCGGATTGTGACATCGCGGTAGAGGCGCGGGCATAAGGTTCGATCACATGTACAGTGTCCCCGGCGAAAGCGGGCAGGGCAAGAGTTGCCGCAAGAAGCGCGGGCAAAAGGATGGATTTCATGATATATGTCCTTGTCTGAGATGAAGAATTCCGACTTGCTCAGACAAGAGAGGGGGGCCTCGGCTGTCACACCACAGGCCAGCAGCCGCCCCGCGCCACAGCGTCTGCCCCTGCTGCACCACGGCGCGCGCGGCGCGCGTGCTTGCGGGCTGTTGCAGTGTATCTGCCAGCACCGCAACAGGCGTTACCACACAATCGGGGCAAGGCAGGCTTTGTTCTACAGGGTTGCCATTGGCATCCAGCGTAATGCGCACCATGCCATAGCCGGTGCAGATAACCATGCTTTGCGCCCCATGCGCCATATTGCGGGCCTGCACATGGGTCACGCTTGTAAGCGCGACAGTCAGGGCCAACACAAGCGGCGCATATTTCAGCAAAAGCCGGATCATGCCCAAACTTCTAGCGGCAGCAGTGCAAAAGGCAAAGCCTGTTTTTGTCACATCTCTGTTGGCGGCGCTTGGCCATATGCCGCCCCCGCGCCTCCGCACGCAAAAAGCGTGCCAGCCCTTTGCGGTACTGCGGCACACCACCTTACACCAGCCGCGATACCTCGACCGCGGCGCGCACGAAATCTGCAAATAGCGGGTGCGGGTCGAAAGGTTTGGATTTCAGTTCAGGATGGAATTGTACACCGATAAACCACGGGTGGTTTTCGTGCTCCACGATCTCCGGCAATTTGCCATCTGGCGACATGCCCGAAAATGTCAGGCCTTTGCCTTCAAGCGCCGCGCGGAATTTGGTGTCCACCTCATAGCGGTGGCGGTGGCGTTCCTCTATCCGGGTGGTGCCGTAAATCTGCGCCACGCGCGAGCCGTCTTTCAGCGTGGCGGAATAAGCGCCCAGCCGCATTGTGCCGCCTTTGTCATCCCCCACACGGCGCTCCACCTTGTGATTGCCCTGCACCCATTCTTTCAGGTGGTAGACAACGGGGGTAAAGCGCTTTTGCCCGGCCTCATGGTCAAATTCTTCCGAACCGGCATCGGGAATATCGGCCAGATTGCGCGCGGCCTCGATACAGGCCATCTGCATGCCCAGACAAATGCCGAAATAGGGGATTTTCTTTTCGCGCGCATAGGTGGCGGCGCGAATCTTGCCTTCTGTGCCGCGCTCTCCAAACCCGCCGGGAACCAGAATTGCGTGATAGGCTTCCAGCGCGGGGCCGGGATCTGCGCTGTCAAAGACGCTGGCATCTATCCAATCCACATGCACGCGCACGCGGTTGGCAATGCCGCCATGCACCAGCGCTTCCTTGATGGATTTATACGCATCTTCCAGCTGCACATATTTGCCCACAATGGCGATACGGACATCGCCTTCGGGGTTTTTGAGCCTGTCAATCACATCTTCCCACCGCTCCAGATTGGGGCGGGGGGCAGGGGTAATCCCGAAAGCATCCAACACAGCCTGATCCAACCCCGCCCGATGATAGGCCAGAGGCGCTTCATAGATGGATTTCAGATCATAGGCCGGGATCACAGATTCGGGCCGCACATTGCAAAACAGGGCAATTTTCTGGCGTTCTTTCTCCGGGATCGGTTGCTCCGAGCGGCAAACCAGCACATCGGGCGCAATCCCGATGCTTTGCAATTCTTTCACCGAATGCTGGGTGGGTTTGGTTTTCAACTCTCCCGATGCGGCCAGATAGGGCAAAAGCGTGAGATGCATGAAAATGCACTGGCCGCGCGGGCGTTCATGGCTGAATTGGCGAATAGCCTCGAAAAAGGGCAGCCCCTCGATATCGCCCACTGTGCCGCCAATCTCGCACAGCATGAAATCCACCTCATCCGCGCCAATGGCAAGGAAATCCTTGATCTCATTGGTGACATGCGGAATGACCTGAATGGTTTTGCCCAGATAATCGCCCCGGCGTTCCTTCTCCAGCACATTGGAATAAATGCGCCCGGACGATACCGAATCAGTGCGCCGCGCCGCCACGCCGGTAAACCGCTCGTAATGGCCCAGATCCAGATCGGTTTCCGCGCCATCATCGGTGACAAATACTTCGCCATGTTCAAAAGGCGACATCGTGCCGGGATCGACATTCAGATACGGATCAAGCTTGCGCAACCGCACGGTAAATCCGCGCGCCTGCAACAGCGCCCCCAGCGCCGCAGAGGCCAACCCCTTGCCCAGCGAGGACACAACGCCACCTGTAATAAAAATATACCGCGCCATGCTTGCGCCCCCCGTGATTTCGCTTCCAATGGGTGTACTGCCTGCATTCAGGCACTGACCATCACGGGGTTTGACCTATAGGCCAGATTTCCCGAAACTGCAAGACAGCCGCAAGATGAAGCGGGTAAAAATGCAACGCCTACTACCGATTGTAGCGCTCTTAGTCAGCCGCAGGCGGTGCCAGACTGTCATCTGTTACCGGTGGCGGCAGCAGGCTATCGCTTCCCGGCAGGGCCGGCAGCGCAGGCGCGCTTGCGGGTGTGGGCGTGCCCAGCCTGTCCAGAACCGATGTCGTGGCCGATTGCTGCGCTGCGATCACTGTCAGTGTCAGCGATGTGGCGATAAAAGCGACGGCCAAGGCCCATGTCAGCTTGGCCATGGCTGTCAATGGCGGCCGCCCGGCACCGGGTGCGCCATCGCCCCCGCCAATGCCAAGCCCCCCGCCTTCAGACCGCTGCCCCCACACCACGCCAATCAGCGACAGTGCCAGCAGAAGATGGACAATCAGCACGACATTTTGCATCAGGACAACCCGCGTTTTAACATGCGGCCTACTTAGGCGCTGCGCGGGCCTGCCGCAACCCCTGTTTCTTTGCGCCATGCCCTGCAATGGGGCGCTATTTCGGGTTTCACACAGCGCGCAGGAAGGATATTAGGGCCACGAACTGCATATCGCGGAAAGGAAAGCGGATGGCCAATGTCGTCGTAGTCGGCGCCCAGTGGGGTGACGAAGGGAAAGGCAAGATTGTTGATTGGCTGTCAGAACGCGCCGATGTGGTCGCGCGCTTTCAGGGCGGGCATAATGCGGGCCATACGCTGGTGATTGATGGCAAGGTTTACAAGCTGCATGCCCCGCCCTCTGGTGTGGTGCGGGGCGGCAAGCTGTCGGTCATTGGCAATGGCGTGGTGCTTGATCCGTGGCATCTGCTGCGCGAGATTGAAACCATCCGCGCCCAAGGCGTGGAAATTACGCCCGAAACGCTGATGATTGCGGAAAATACGCCGCTGATCCTGCCCTTCCATGGCGAACTTGACCGCGCGCGCGAAAATCAGAACTCTGTGGCCAAAATTGGCACAACCGGGCGCGGGATTGGCCCGTGCTATGAAGACAAGGTTGGCCGCCGCGTAATCCGCGTGGCCGATCTGGCCGATGATGCCACTTTGCAAACCCGCATTGACCGCGCGCTTGTCCATCACAACGCCTTGCGCGCCGGGCTGGGGTTGGAGCCGATAGACCGCGCGGCCCTGCTGGACGCGCTGCGCGAAATTGCGCCCGAAATCCTGAAATTCGCCGCCCCTGTGTGGAAAGTGCTGAATGACAAGCGCAAAGCGGGCAAGCGGATTTTGTTTGAAGGCGCGCAAGGCGCGCTGCTGGATGTGGATTTCGGGACATATCCTTTTGTCACCTCCTCCAATGTCATTGCCGGGCAGGCCGCGACAGGTGTGGGTGTTGGCCCCGGCGCAATTGATTTTGTGCTGGGCATTGTCAAAGCCTATACCACCCGCGTGGGCGAAGGCCCGTTCCCGACCGAATTGCACGATGCCGATGGCGAACGCCTTGGCACGCGCGGGCATGAATTTGGCACCACCACAGGGCGCAAGCGGCGCTGCGGCTGGTTTGATGCCTGCCTGCTGCGCCAGACCTGCGCCACATCTGGCGTAACCGGCATTGCGCTGACAAAGCTGGATGTGCTGGACGGGTTTGAGGTTCTGAAAATCTGTGTGGGCTATGATCTGGATGGCGAAAGGCTGGATTACCTGCCCACCGCCGCCGATGCGCAGGCCCGCTGCAAACCGATATACGAAGAATTGCCGGGCTGGAGCGAATCGACAGAGGGCGCGCGCAGCTGGGCCGAATTGCCTGCAAATGCCATCAAATATGTACGTCGTGTGGAAGAGTTGATTGATTGCCCTGTAGCACTACTTTCCACTTCACCCGAACGCGATGACACAATTCTAGTAACGGACCCATTTGCAGATTGATGACACTCTCCTGGAAAGCCCGCAGACGTTGGGCGCTATTCGCGCTCGTGGTGGCATTGCCGCTTTATATTGTTGTGACAGTCAATGTGATTGAGCTGTTCGACAGGCCGCCATTCCTGCTGGAACTGGCGATCTATGTCGCTTTGGGCATTCTGTGGACATTCCCGCTCAAGCGCATCTTCAAAGGCGTCAGCCAGCCCGACCCGGACGCCGCGCCAAAGGAATAGGCGGCGGCATTGCGGCCTGCATTGCACGCGCGGTGCAACACTCCAGCCCCCCCTGTCACAAAGGCGGGGTCTGGTAAAACTGCACTTTTATCCTGCCATGCGGCAGGATTGGCCCCGCCGTGAAGGGCAGGCCCGTGGCATGGGCCAGCTTGCGCTCTGAGGTGATCATGCCCACGCGCCAGCCCTTGAACTGCGCCTTCATGACCGTGCCAAAGCTGGCATATAGGCCATAAAGCAGCGCCGCATTGCCAATCCGCCCGCCATAGGGCGGGTTGACCATCACCAAACCCGGCGCGGTATCGGGGCGCTCCAGCGCGCCAAGGGGCTGGCAGGCAAATTGCGTGCACCCTGCCACCCCCGCCCGCGCGGCATTGGCGATGGCATTGCCAATCGCGCCCTGATCACGGTCATAGCCGAAAAACTGCACTGGCACTTCACGGGGTGTGACAGTGGCGCGCATGGCCTGCCAGGCTTTCGCGTCAAAACTCGCCAGCCGTTCAAAGCCGAAATCACGCCCGCGCCCCGGTGCAAGCCCCATGGCTATTTCTGCGGCCTCGATCACGAATGTGCCCGATCCGCACATCGGGTCAAGCACGGGCTGGCTGCCATCAAAGCCCATCTGGCGCAGCAAGAGCGCGGCCATGGTTTCGCGCAAGGGCGCCTTGCCCGTGGCCAGCTTGTGGCCGCGCTTGTGCAGCCCCTCGCCCGATGTATCCATCGAGAAGGTGACAAGATCATCCTCAATGCGCACCATCAGCCGCAAATCGGCGGCAGGATCAATCGGCGTGCCCAGTGTTTCGGCAATCGCGGTTTCAATCCGTTGTGCCGCAGCGCCCTTGTGATAAATGCGCGAGCGGCTGCAACTGGCCTCTATCCGCAAGGGGATATCGGGGCGCAGCACCTCGGCCCACGGAAATTTGCGCGCGCGTTTGTCCAGTTGGGCCAGATGCATGGCCCGGAAACTGCCAATGCGCACCAAAACGCGGCTTGCGCCGCGCAGCCACAGATTGGCCCGCCAGATATCGCGCCAACCGCCCTGCACCTCTACCCCGCCGGGAACAGGGGTGGCAGGGCCAAGGCCCAGTTCTGCGGCCTCTTGCGCCAAGACAGGCTCCAGCCCCGGAAGGCAGGCCAGAAATATGGGGAAAGTCTGATCACTCATGGCCCTGCCGATACGCGCAAATCCGCGCCAAAGCCAGAGTGAAAGCAGGGGCTGTTATTCTCGGCACGGCACGGCTCAAGCGCTTTGCGGGGCGCATGGCAGGTACCCGGCCCGACATGCCAATATGTCTGCCATAACTGGCCGCGGCAAAGCCCTGATCACCTGGCCAATACAAGATCGGGCTTTGGCGCCACTTTCAGCCGCGATGCGCACCATCTGCAAGGCTACGGACATAGGCCAGCACCTCGGCCACGGGTTTGCCTGCCGCAATTTCCTTCACAATGCCCGACCCGACCACACAGCCATCAGCCACGCGCGCAATCTGCTCGGCTGTCTCTGGTGTGGAAATCCCGAAACCCACAATCACCGGCAGGTCTGTGGCAGCCTTGATCCGCGCCACCTCTGGCCCCACATCGCCCGCTTGTGCCGCCGCAGCCCCCGTTATCCCGGTGATGGACACATAATAGACAAACCCAGACGTGTTTTGCAGCACCTTGGGCAGGCGTTTGGCATCAGTGGTGGGCGTGGCCAGCCGAATGAAGTTCAGCCCCGCCGCCTGCGCGGGCAGGCAAAGCTCGCTGTCTTCCTCCGGGGGCAAATCCACCACGATCAGCCCATCCACCCCGGCGGCTTTGGCATCGGCCAGAAACCGATCAACCCCACGATTGTAGATCGGGTTGTAATAGCCCATCAGCACAATGGGGGTTGTGTCATTGCCTGTGCGAAAGCGGCGCACCATATCCAGCGTCTTTTCCAGCGTCTGCCCGCCTTCCAGCGCGCGCTGGCCTGCAAGCTGGATTGTCGGGCCATCTGCCATAGGGTCGGTAAAAGGCACCCCCAGTTCGATGATATCCACCCCCGCTTCGGGCAGGCCCACCATAACGGCCAGCGAGGTTTCCAGATCCGGGTCGCCCCCCATGATGTAAGAGACGAAGGCCTTGCGCCCTTCGGATTTCAGCTTGGCGAAAGTCTGGTCGATTCTGGTCATGATGTCCTGTCCCTGCGTTGCGTTTTCGGGTTTGTGCGAAAAACGGGCCGGAATCAACCATGCTTGCGCGCAAGGGGTGCGCCGCGCTCTTGTCTTGTGGCCCGCCTGCCCCTACAAGCGCGGCGCTGCCAGCTATGCGAAAGGGTGCGCGCCATGGGATTCAAGATGGGAATTGTCGGCCTTCCGAATGTGGGCAAATCGACATTGTTCAACGCGCTTACCCGCACCGCCGCCGCACAGGCCGCGAATTTCCCCTTTTGCACGATCGAACCCAATGTGGGCGATGTGGCTGTCCCCGATGCGCGGTTGCAAAAACTGGCCACCATCGCCAAATCGCGCGAGGTGATCCCAACCCGCATGACATTTGTGGATATTGCAGGGCTTGTGCGCGGGGCCTCGAAGGGCGAGGGCTTGGGCAATCAGTTTCTGGCCAATATCCGCGAAGTGGATGCCATCGCCCATGTGCTGCGCTGCTTTGAAGATGATGACGTTACCCATGTGGAAGGCAAGATAGACCCTGTTGCCGATGCCGAAACCATTGAGACAGAGTTGATGATCGCCGATATGGATTCGATCGAAAAACGGCTGGCGAACCTGTCGCGCAAAATTCGTGGCGGCGAGAAAGACGCGGTAGAACAGGACGCGCTGTTGCGCCGCGCGCTGGCCGCGCTGGAAGCAGGCAAACCCGCGCGCACCGTTGCTGTCTCTGATGAGGAGCGCAAGCAATGGCGCATGTTGCAACTTCTGACATCAAAGCCCGTTCTGTATGTCTGCAATGTGGAAGAAAGCGCCTCTGCCAAGGGCAACACGCTTTCCGCCCGCGTGGCCGAAATGGCCGCGGCGCAAGGGGCGGCCCATGTGGTGATTTCTGCCCGCATAGAAGAAGAAATCAGCCAGCTGGATGCGGAAGAAGCAGAGATGTTCCTGTCCGAAATGGGGCTGGAAGAGCCGGGCCTTGATCGGCTTATCCGGGCGGGCTATGCGCTATTGGGGTTGCAAACCTATTTCACCGTTGGCCCGAAAGAGGCCCGCGCCTGGACAATCGCGGCAGGCACACTGGCCCCGCAAGCGGCGGGCGTGATCCATGGGGATTTCGAGCGCGGTTTTATCCGCGCCGAAACCGTGGCCTATGACGATTACATCACCCATAACGGCGAAGCTGGCGCGAAAGAGGCCGGAAAATTCCGTGTCGAAGGCAAGACATATGAAGTGAAGGACGGCGACGTTCTGCATTTCCTGTTCAACGCCTGAAAGCGCCTGCGCGGGGCAATTTGCCCCGCTTTCGCCCTGCTGCGCCGCTATGCCGCCAGTCCGCGCCCCTTTAACAGGGCCTCGACCCCCGGCATACGGCCCCGAAATGCGGTATAGAGTGTCTCTGCCTCGTCACTGCCCCCGGCAGAGAGGATGAACCGCTCCAACCGCGCGGCGGTGTCCGGGTCAAACGCATCGCCTGCCTCGCGAAAGGCCTCGAAAGCATCGGCATCCATCACCTCTGACCACATGTAACTGTAATAGCCACTGGAATAGCCATCGCCCGAAAACACATGCGCGAAATGCGGTGTGGCGTGGCGCATGCGGATAGCGCGCGGCATGCCCAGCGCATCCAGCACTTCGGCCTGTTTTTGCATCGGGTCAGAAGGGGGCGGGCCATCATGAAATTCCAGATCCACCAGTGCCGAGGCCACATATTCCACTGTCGCAAAACCCTGATCAAAATTTTGCGCGGCCAACAGGCGCTCCAGCATATCCGGCGGCATGGGGGCGCCTGTTTCCACATGGCGGGCATGGGTGGCCAGCACCTCGCGCACTTCCAGCCAGTGCTCATATAGCTGGCTTGGCAATTCCACGAAATCACGCGCGACAGATGTGCCGGAAATGAAGCCATGCGTCACATCCGACAGCATTTGATGCAGCGCATGGCCGAATTCGTGAAACAGCGTGCGCGCATCGTCATAGGATAACAGCGCAGGCGTGCCCTTGGCGAAATTGCAGATATTCACCACAATGGGCCGCACCTCTCCGCCCAATTTGCGCTGGCCGCGCATGGTGGAACACCACGCGCCCGACCGTTTGGAGGGGCGGGCGAAATAATCGCCAATAAACACCGCCATATGGCGGCCATCGCGGGTTACTTCCCAAGCGCGCGCATCGGGGTGATACAGCGCCACATCCAGCGCGCGAAATTCCAGCCCGAACAGGCGGTGCGCGCAATCAAAGGCGGCGGCGATCATATTTTCCAGCGCCAGATAGGGTTTCAGCGCGGTTTCATCCAGATCATGCGCGGATTTGCGCAGCTTTTCCGCGTAATAGCGCCAGTCCCACGGCTCTAGCGGCGCGGGATGGCCATCGGCTTGCAACATCGCTTCCAATGTGGCGGCATCGGCCAGCGCCTTGGCGCGGGCGGGTTCCCAAACCTGCATCAACAGCGCGCGCACGGCATCGGGGGTGCGGGCCATTTCGGTTTCCAGCTTGTAGCGCGCGAATGTCTCAGGGCCCAGAAGGGCCGCACGTTCGGCCCGCAGAGCCAGCGTTTCTGCCGCAATCGCGCGGTTATCCGTGGCCCCGCTATTCGCGCCGCGCGCCACCCATGCCTCATAGGCGCGCTGGCGCAAATCCCGCCGCGCCGAGAATTGCAAAAACGGCACGATGAGAGAGCGGTTCAGCGTAACGACATGCCCTGTCTGCCCGCGTTCCTCTGCTGCCGCGCGCGCGCTGGCCACCACAAAATCGGGCAGGCCCGCCAGATCGTCCAAGGGCATCATCCATTCCCGCTCATCCGCCAGCAGATTTTGGGTAAAGGCCGTGCCAAGGCTGGCCAAGCGCGATTTCACCTCTGTCAGGCGCGCGGCCTTATCGCCTTCCAGCGCTGCGCCCGCACGCAAAAACATGCGCCGATACAGCATCAGCACGCGGGTTTGCTCTGGCGTCAGATCAAGGGTTTCGCGGCTGTCCCAAAGCGCCTCTATCCTGCCAAAAAGCGCACGGTTATTGATGATCTCAGAGGAATACGCAGAAAGTTCGGGCGACAAATCGCGCTGCAAGGCTTCGCGCGCAGGGGTGGAATCGCTGCTGGCAAGGTTGAAAAACACCCCCGCCACACGATCCAGCAGGGCGTCGGCCTCTTCCATCGCGCCAATTGTATTGGCGAATGTGGGCGCTTCGGGATTGGCCGCAATCGCGGCATAGGCCGCACGGCCTGCGGCCAGCGCGGCCTCGAACGCCGGGGCAAAATCTGCATCCGTAATCTGGGCGAAGGGGGGAAGCTGAAACTCTGTATGCCAATCGGAAAGAAGCGGGTTTGTCATGTCTGGGCCTTCGAAAACTGGATTGCGCTGCACAGCATAGTGGATAATGCCCTTTAGGCCAGAGGGGATTGGCACCTTGGCCGGGATGGCGTGGGGTTACAGCCCCGCGCGGACTCTGGGCCGCCCCGCCACCACCCGCGCCCCCGGATCACCGCCCTAACCCGGTTTCTGCGGCCTTGGCATGGCAAGGGCCGTATCATCCAGCCGCACGCCCCGCAATTCGGTGCTATGCAGCACGGCATCATAAAGCGAGCGGTTGCGCGCCAAGAGCCGCTTGAAACGCACCTCATCCAACGACAACAACGTGCTATGACTGATGGCGCTGATCATGGCACTGCGGGGCTGGCGCGTTAAAAGCCCGATATGGCCGAAAAACTCGCCCCGCCCCAGCCGCAATTTCTGGCCCTTGCGTTCCAGCTCTACAGCGCCAGAGGCAATGAAATAAACGCAACTGGAAACCTCGCCCTTGCGCAAAAGCACGGTTCCCGGCTCTACATGATGGGTGCGCAGCGCGCGGGCCAACTGGCGGCGCTGGGCATCGGCCATCCCCTCAAACAATGGGAAACTGCGCAGGAATGCATCTTTTTGCAGGGCAAAATCCAGATGGGGCCGCCCCTCCACCTTTGCGCGCTGCGCCGATAGCCGGGTAAGGAGCGTGGCATATAACTCGCGCGAGATAAGCCCATCGCTGAACAGCAATTCATATTCGCGCTCTTCCAGCCGCAAGGATGTGCGCCGGATAAAGCGGCGCTCTATCTCTTCGGCAAAGCCCGGATATTGCAGGCGCAACCCTTCCAGCGCATTGTCGGTTTCCTCTTCGCGCCGGCGCAGCAATTCATGCAGCAAATCCGCCACGCGGCGGCCATGAATGCGGCGAATCTTGCCATCAATATAACCATGCAATTCGCCCAGAATCAGACGCTGGTTCAGCAAAATCTCAAAGCGTTCGGCGGTCATACGCTCCAGCGGGGCAGACAGGCGCAGGTAGTTTTGCACCCACACTGCCAGCCGGTACCAGCCGCCATAGCCCAGCGCCCGCCGCCCGGCGGCGCGGTAGTCATTGCGCCCGCCCCCGCGCGTCTGTTCTATCAGCCTGTCCACATCCGAAAGCATCCGATCCACCAGCCGGGTGGAAAACACCTGTTGGCGGAAATTCTCTATTATCAGATCACGCTCGCGCCCGGCCAGCGCCACCAGCCCAAGGGTAATGCGGTCGCGGTCGGGGATTTCCTCTGCGGTCTCTGCCAGTTGCACCGCCCCGTCCAGCCGTTCGGCAAAGCGCTTGGCCTCAGATCGGATCATCTCTTTGTGCAGGGGGTAATTGCGGGTGGTTTCTGGTATATCCTCGCGCACATTTTGCAGCGCCACAGCGATTACCTGATGCGACAGCGCCTGATCCAGCTTTGGCAGCCTGTCCAGCCCCAGCCGCGCGATGATCCAGCGCAGCGTTGTCCCCTGCACCAGCAGCGTGAAAAGGGTAAAGCCCGTGGCCAATATCCCCACCTCGCGCTTTACCGCAGGCGGCACAAGCGCGCTTTCTGTCACGGCCAGCGCCAGCGCCAATGTAACCGCACCGCGCAAGCCCCCCCAAAGGATTGCGGCGCGGTAGGTGGGTTCCACCTGTGGCGACAGCCGCAGATATGACAGCGCAGGCAACATCCCCCACAGCATGATGGCCCGCGCGACAAAGGCCGCCAGCACAATAATCCCGATCAGATACACATCGCTTAGGCGCAAATCGCCCATCAGGCGCGGAATCAGCAGCGCTGCCAGAATGAAAATCAGCGCGCCCGCCCAATAGGCCAGCACTTCCCACACTTCGCGCAGATAGCCCCAGCCAGACGGCGTCAGCCGCCCCGGCCCCACAAGGTTCAGCGTCAGCCCCGCCACCACAACCGCAATCACGCCAGAGGTGGAAAGGAATTGCTCTGCGATGATATAGGTCAGATAGGGCAGCGCCACAGAGATAGAGACCTGCGCGCGCGGAAAGGTGGGAATCAGCGCCATCAACACAATCGCCAGCCGCGCCATGATCAGGCCCAGCCCAATGCCGCCCACCAGCAACCACGGAAAGATCACCAATGCGTCTTGCAAACTGGGATCAGGCACGCCCGACATCACGAATGTCAGGAAAAACCCGAAAAGCGCAATCGCGGCGGCATCGTTCAGCAGGCTTTCGCCTTCCACAATGCGCGTCAGGCGCTGCGGCGCGGCGATGTTGCGAAAAATGCTGACAACAGCGGAGGGATCAGTGGTGGAAACAATCGCCCCGATCAGCAGGCAAGCGGCCAGCGACAGGCCGGTAAAGGGGGTTAGCGCATAGCCGATCACGAATGTGGCCACCACCACCGCGCCAATGGCCATGACAACAATGGGAACCCAATCATCCAGCATGCGCCGGGCATTGACCATAAGCGCAACCTGAAACAGCAGCGTAGGCAACAGCATATACAGGAAGATGTTGGAACGAATGGGCAATTCCAGCAGCCGCCGGAAGGTGGGGTTCAGCCCCGCGCCGTAATCGCTGGACAACACATAAAGCGCAAGCCCCCCGATCACAGCCCCCACAATGGCCAGAATCACAGTGAATGGCAGGCGCAACCGCTCTGACAGCGGTTCAGAAATGCCGATGATGACAAAGAGCGCCGCCAGCGCGCCAACCAGTGCGATAATGTCCATGATGCGAATATAGGCACGAATGAATAACGAAAGAATCACTTAATGCGGCAAACGCAACTTTAAATGGCAGTTTTGTGGGCGTGCTTGCTTATTCGGCAGCCAGAGTTTGCTGTGCCACAGGATCTTGGCCCAAACGGGCCAGCTTGCGTACAATGCCATCCATCACATCGCAGAACGCCCCAAAGCCCGCATTCGGCGCAACGCGGCGCTCATCCAGATAAAGGCCACGGTCTATTTCTATCTGGATGGCATGTTGCCCCACCGAAGGCTGGCCATGCGCCTGCGTGATATACGCCCCGGCAAAAGGAGAATTTCGCGCCACGCGCAACCCCGCCTGCGTAAAGATTTCGGCCACGGGATCGGTAATGGCACTATGGGCCGAAGCGCCGAATCTATCCCCCAGCACAATATCGGGCCGCAACGCGCTGTGTTGATTGCTCATGCTGACAGCATCGCGGGGCATGGAATGCATATCCAGCAAAATTGCGCGGCCATGGCGGGCGCGGTTCTGGGCCAGAATTTCGGCCAGCTTGGCATGATAGGGTTTCCAATACAGCCGCAAGCGGCGCTCTGCCTCTGCCTGCGTAATCTTGCCCCGGTAAATGGCGCGGCCCCCGGCCACCACACGCGGAATCACCCCCAGCCCCGATGCGATACGCGGGTTCAGGCTGCGGCTGGAAATGCCAGCAATCAGCGCCGGGTCTAACTCTGTTGCCGCGCGGTTGTAATCCACATAGGCGCGCGGCACGGCCCCCAGCAATACCGCCGCGCCCGCTGCGGGCGCAGCAAGAAAAAAGCAATACACATAGGCATCTTCCGAAGATCGCAGCGCCACAGGCTCCAGCACCGACGCGGCCAGCAGATCGGGCGGATACTCGCGCCCGCTATGCGGCGAGGCGAAAACCACCGCGCTATCTGGCATCGAAGCCGGGAGGAAAACAAAAGACTGCATGACACCTGTTCTTTTTTTAAACTATAGCGCAAGGAGGCCGTGTTTCAAAAGCCCTTGATCCTGCCTGCGAACCCTTTTATAGAGCGCAGAACTGACGCGGGCTGATTGCCGCGTCCCTTTTATTTGGGGCGCAAAAATGGCCTGTTTCGGGGCGCGTAGCTCAGTGGTAGAGCACTACGTTGACATCGTAGGGGTCACAAGTTCGAACCTTGTCGTGCCCACCATTCACCCCTGTCTTTGTCAGGATAACCCTTAAACGCGCATGCGCGCCGCGAACAGGAGAAGGCCAATGAAGGTCAGAAACTCGCTGCGCTCGCTGAAGAGCCGCCACCGCGACTGTCAGATCGTGCGCCGCAAGGGCCGGGTCTATGTGATCAACAAGACCCAGAAGAAATTCAAAGCTCGTCAGGGCTAAGTTTCTTGAACCAAACGCAAAAACGCCCCAAGCCGCGCGCTTGGGGCTTTTTTGCGTCTGGTGTGCATTATTGCGCTTCCGCGCGCGTGCCCTCGGCTTGGGGAAATGCTGGCGCATCCTCGGCATCAAACAATGCGCCAAGGCGCTGAGTCATACTCAGCAGCAAGGTTTGCTCCCACGGTGCCAGCGTTGCGAATCGTTCGGTAAAGCGCTGATGCAACGGGTCTGGAATGTGATCCAGCAAATCCCGCCCAGCCTGTGTAAGAATCACCCAGATCGCGCGCCTGTCGGCCTGCATGCGTTCGCGCCGCACCAGCCCGCGCGCTTCCAGCTTGTCAATCTGGATGGTGATTGTGGCCTGCCCCACCCCCAAAGCACGCGCAATATCGCGCGGCATACCCTGCCCTGCCTGCGCGATTTGCAGCAAAACCAGCAATTGCCCCTGAGTCAGCCCGGAAACGCGCGCCATTTCGCGCGCATTGCTTTCCAATGCATGCACCACACGCCGCAGCGCGATCAATGTTTCAGAGGATCGGTCTATCACCGGGGCTGGTATCCTGTCTGTTCAATATGCTGCGGGCAGAGTGCCTTTTGCAGGCCAGAACTGCAACCCGAACCCCCGCGCGTAAATACTTAATAAGCAAAAATATATGGAATACGAATAAAAATTTTGGCAGATTACAGAATTTCACGTGGCGGAATTGCTTTTAATCCCTGTAAATGAACAAAAAATCTGTCAACAGTTGTGCAAAAATGCTTTGGGTTGCAAAGTAAATTGCAGCCCTTATATTGCTGTTCTACCGGAAAAAGCAGGAAAAATAGGCAATATGGCAAATCATTCTCTCACTCTTCAGCCGCAGATTGCGGATGGTGTGGCACTGCGCCGCCCCCGCAAGGAAGACGGTTCCGAGGTTTGGAAATTGGTTGCGGACTGCCCGCCGCTGGATCGCAACTCTATGTATATGAACCTTGTGCAGTGCGACCATTTCGCAGAAACCTGCATTCTGGCCGAACGCGATGGCGCGCTTCTGGGCTGGATTTCGGGCCATATTCCGCCAGATCAGCCCGATACACTGTTTGTCTGGCAAGTGGCCGTGCATTCAGAGGCACGCGGGCTGGGGCTGGGCAAGCGGATGCTTGCAGAACTGCTGCGCCGCCCCGCCTGTGCAAATGTTGCGCGGCTGGAAACCACGATCACGCGGTCTAATGCCGCATCCTGGGGCCTGTTTCGCAGCTTTGCACGCGATCTGGGCGGGGCGCTGTCCGATGCCCCCCATTACGAGCGCGAGGCCCATCTTGATGGCCAGCACGCGACCGAGCATCTGGTGACAATCCGCTTGCCACGCAAAGCCCTGCGCATCGCGGCCTGATCTTCCTCAAATTCCTGAACCGAAAGGCGACATATCATGTCCAACGCCTCGATCTCGACCATCTATTCCCGCCGCGAATCGCAGGCCCGCAGCTATTGCCGGGCTTTCCCTGTCAGCTTTGTGCGCGCGCAAAACGCCACGCTCCATGATTCCAATGGGCGCGATTATACGGATTTTCTGGCGGGGTGTTCCTCGCTCAATTACGGGCATAATGACCCCGATATGAAAGCCGCGCTGATTGCCCATATTGCCGCCGATGGCATAACCCATGGGCTGGATATGCACACAGACGCCAAAGCCGCCTTTCTGGAAGCGTTCGAGCGGCTGATCCTTACCCCGCGCGGGATGGATCATAAATTCATGTTCACCGGCCCCACAGGCACGAATGCCGTGGAAGCGGCCATGAAACTGGCGCGCAAAACCACCGGGCGCGATACGATCATTGCTTTCACCAACGGCTTTCACGGCATGACACTGGGCGCGCTGGCCGCCACAGGCAATGCAGGCAAACGCGCAGGCGCTGGCACGGCGCTGGCCGGTGTGGTGCGTATGCCCTATGAAGGGGCCATGCCGGGGGTGGATAGTCTGGCCATGATCCGCGCCATGCTGGAAAACCCCTCTAGTGGCATAGATGCGCCCGCCGCCTTTCTGATAGAACCCGTGCAGGGCGAAGGCGGCTTGAACGCGGCCTCGGCAGAGTTTCTGAAAGGGTTGCAAGCGCTGGCCAAAGAGCATGGCGCGCTGGTGATCATGGATGACATTCAGGCCGGGATTGGCCGCACAGGCCCGTTTTTCAGCTTTGAAGGCATGGGGCTTATGCCCGATCTTATCCCACTGGCGAAATCGCTGTCAGGGATGGGCCTGCCCATGGCGGGGCTGCTGATCCGCCCTGATCTGGATATCTGGAAACCGGCAGAACATAACGGCACATTCCGGGGCAATAACCACGCCTTTATCACCGCGCGTGTGGCGCTGGAAAAATTCTGGGCCAACCCTGCCTTTCAGCGCGAGACAGAGGAAAAAGCCGCCTATCTGCATGACCGTCTGAGCGCCATGGCCGCCCATATCCCCGGTGCAACGCTCAAAGGGCGCGGCATGATGCAAGGGCTGGATGTGGGCTGCGGCGACAAAGCCGCCGCAATCTGCGCCGAGAGCTTCAAACGCGGGCTGATTATCGAAACATCCGGCGCGCATGATGAAGTGGTCAAAGTGCTGGCCCCCCTGACAATTCCGCAAGCGCAATTCGCCTCTGGCCTTGATACACTGGAAGCGGCCATTCTGGCGCAGACACATCAATCCATCGCTGCGGAGTAACACAAATGATCGTCCGGGATTTTCACCAAGCCAAACACACAGAGCGCCGCGTGGCAGACCAGCAATGGGAATCGGTGCGCATGCTGCTGGCCGATGACGGGATGGGGTTTTCCTTCCATATCACCACCATCGCGGCAGGCAGCGAGCATAGCTTCCATTACAAGAACCACTTTGAAAGCGTCTATTGCATCTCTGGCGAGGGCAGCATCGAAGATCTGGCCACGGGCGAGGTGCATGATATCCGCCCCGGTGTGATGTATGCGCTCAACCTGCATGACAAACATACCCTGCGTTGCAAGACGGAATGTGTCTTTGCCTGCTGCTTCAATCCGCCTGTCACAGGCCGCGAAGTGCATCAGGCTGATGGTTCTTACGCGCTGGAAAACTCCTGAAACAAAGGCGGGCCGGGGTGAAAAGCCCTGCGCCCAAACCCTTCCATGACCCATACAGTCGAGAAAATTGGCGGCACCTGCATGAGCCGCGCGCCAGAGCTTGTGCCCGCGCTTTTTCTGGGAAATCGCAAACCTGCGCAACATTATGGCCGCATCTTTGTGGTGTCGGCCTTTGGCGGCATCACCAATATGTTGCTGGAGCATAAGAAAACCGGCTCTCCCGGCGTATATGCCCGCTTTGCTGCCGATGATAGCGGCGCGGGCTGGCAAGACAGCCTGCGCGAAACCGCTGCGCGCATGTGTGCCATCCATACCGAGATTCTGGCCCATAGCGCCGATTGCGAGCGTGCAGATGCTTTCGTACGTGACAGGATGGAAGGCGCGCGCGCCTGCCTGATGGATTTGCAGCGCTTGGGCAGCTATGGCCATTTCCGCATTTCGCAGCAAATGCAAACTGTGCGCGAATTGCTGTCGGGGCTGGGAGAGGCCCATTCCGCCTTTGTGCTGACACTGCTATTGCAGCGCCACAAGCTGAATGCGCGGTTTGTAGATTTGTCGGGCTGGCGCGATAGCGACAACCCTGCCCTTGCCGCGCGGCTGGAACAGGCCATGGCGGGCATTGATCTGGCCAGCGAATTGCCCATCGTTACAGGCTATGCCCAATGTTCTGAAGGGCTGATGCGCGAATATGATCGCGGCTATTCTGAAGTGGTGTTCGCCAATCTTGCCGCCCAGACAGGCGCGCGCGAGGCGATTATTCACAAGGAATTCCACCTGTCATCGGCTGACCCGAAAATTGTGGGCGTGGAAAATACCGTTAAAATCGGGCGCACCAGCTATGATGTGGCAGATCAGCTTTCCAATCTGGGGATGGAAGCGATCCACCCCAATGCCGCGCGCGTGCTGCGCCGCGCTGAAGGGCCCTTGCGCGTGAAACATGCGTTCGAACCCCAAGACCCCGGCACGCTGATAGGCCCCGAAGGCGGCGCGGCAGGGCGTGTGGAAATGGTCACGGGGCTGGATGTGCAGGCGTTTGAATTGCACGAACCCGATATGGTGGGGGTGAAAGGCTATGACGCCTGTGCACTGGCCGCGCTCACCCGTCACAAACTGTGGATCGTCTCGAAGCAATCCAACGCGAACACGATCACGCATTATCTCAGCGGCTCTCTCAAGGCCATTCGCCGGGCAGAGGCGGAGATATTGGCAAGCTATCCCAATGCCACACTGACAGCGCGGCCCTTGGCGCTGGTCTCTGTCATCGGGTCTGACCTGCGCGAGATGCAGGTTCTGATGCAGGGGCTGCAAGCGCTGGACGGGGCGGGGATTGCCGTTCATGCCGCCCAGCAGGGCTTGCGCCGGGTCGAGGTGCAATTTCTGGTCGCGCGCGCGGATCTGGCAGGCGCAATCCGCGCCCTGCATGGCCATTTCGTGCCAAAGCAACAGGTCGCACGCCGCGCGGCATAGGTTGGGTTGCGGGCCACGGCAGCGCAGTCAGACCGAGGGCATGGGGCGCTTGCCCTCCACTCGGAACATATTGATCTTGGCCCGATCCTCTTCCGGCAAAAGCCCATGCAAGGCGCGATAGCGCTGGCGGAACAGGCTGGCGGAAACATAGCCCGTTTCCAGCGCTATCTCTTTGATCGGGCGGTTGGAATACAGCACCAGTTGCCGCGCCGCCCCCAGCCGCAGATTGCGATAATACCCAAGCGGGCTGGTTCCGGCCAGTTTCTTGAACAGCCGTTCCAGATGGCGCGGCGAGATATCCAGTTGCGCGCAGATATCGGCAATCTGGATCGGGTCTTGCAGATGCTCGGACATGATCCGCACCGCACTGGCCAGCGGCTCTGGCAGCATATCGGCAGTT
The DNA here is from genome assembly GCA_022565265.1 of Roseinatronobacter sp. Classification (GTDB taxonomy): domain Bacteria; phylum Pseudomonadota; class Alphaproteobacteria; order Rhodobacterales; family Rhodobacteraceae; genus Roseinatronobacter. Next base: position 19,629 of record JAIUNA010000022.1, read on the forward strand.
GCGGCGGCCAGCCGCGCCGGGATTTTCTGGCGCACACCATAGCCGCGCACCAGCGGATGCTGGAACCAGCAAGCCGTTTCGGCCATCACCTCTGGCCCCAAGCGTTCCTCTATCAGCATCAGCGCGAAATCAAAGGCCGCCGCCGCACCTGAAATCGTGATCCGCGCGCCATCGCGCTTGATCACATCATCCACCGTGGCAATATCGGGAAATTCATCGGCAAAGGCCGCCGCATATACCCAATGCACCGAGGCCACATGCCCTGCCAGCACCCCCGCCCGCGCCAGCGTGAACACCCCGCCACTGATGGCCCCCATCACGGTGCCATGCCGCGCAAGCGCGCGCAGCGTGCCTTCGGCATGGCGCGGATTGGCAAAGCGCCCGATCGGCGGGGCCAAGACAATCAGATGCCCCGGCGCGCGCAACTGGGCCAAGGCTTGGGCCGGATGAAAGCTGACAGCGGCGCTGCTCTCTACCGCGGCCCCATCCTCTGAAATCAACGACCAGCCAAACACGGCCCGCCGAGAGATTTCATTGGCCGCGCGCAACGGTTCGATCATCGAGGTGAGGCAGGCCATGGGAAAGCCCGGCAAGATCAGAAAGGCCAGATGCAGGCTCTCGCCACTCTCGCGCGGGGGGGCAGGGTATTGGCTTTCGCCCGGCATGGCCTGTTCCAGATATGCTTGCAGCGCAGCCCCTTTGGCCCGCTTTGCCCCAACAATCGGACAAATCGCGCGCGGGGTAAAGGGGCGGTGCCTGCCCCTGTGCCGCTGGCCAGCAATGTTGGTGTTACGCACCGTTTGCGCAATCCCCGCACCGCTTCGGCCATATCGCAGACCAAAGCTTTGTAGCGTCTTGGCCCGAAACCACGATCAGCTATTTCTGCAACTCTCTAGGCCACAGATCGCGCCGCCAGTTGCAGCGCGTGCCACAGGCTTTGCGCGCCGGATCTGGCAGCATAGACGGCAATTTTCCCGTCATGGCATAGCAAATAGCAGCCCAGATGCTCTATCACGCTGCGCCGGGCGCTGCCATCGGGCAGTTGCGGCATATCCAGATTGCACAGCCGCGCGAACATCTCTGCCAAAAGGGGCGCGGGGCCTGTCACATCAAACCGTGCCCAGGCGCTGGTTTGTTCGGTCACGCTGGCGCAGGGGCCAAAAAGATCGCGCAGATGTCCCGCCAGATCGGGCTGGGCACTGTAAGGGGCCTGCACCATCCAGCCATGCGGCGCAA